>DAOWES010000224.1 GCA_030638385.1 Candidatus Cloacimonadota bacterium
ATCCGGTTTTAATTTTTTTCCTGAACTTTCAAAAATTTCCATTTTGCCCTCAAACTTATTATTTAAATTTCTATATGGTGTCCCCAATATTAAACTATATCACAAGAAAGATGGCTACATGATCGTACGGAAAAATCAACGCAAGGCGTTTTCATCGTGTAAAATAGTTTCCCCACTTCAATTTGCATCTATTATTAATCCCCCAATAATTTACCAAATGCAAAATAGTAAAATCATATCTTTAGTCAAATAATTGATGAATTGAAATTATTTATTTGATTTCAGGCAAAATTTGAGAGCGACATTAGTCGTGAATTGTCGCCTTTTTCCAATTTCCTTTTTTATAAATAATACCAGCCCAGATAGCAATTACAAAATTTGAAATAACCATCGAAACCCAAAGGGCATCATATGGTGTGTCAGCGAAAGGTTTTGCAAAAAGCTCCATAATTGGTTGGAAAATTTCATATATGTTATATTTTACACCAATCCCGGAAAGTAACAGCACAAATGGAATCCTTAAACCCCATAATCTAACCACATTTAATAACATGGTAGCCCGAGTATGACCAGCTCCATTGAAGGCTCCCATAAACACAAAGATTACTGCAAATTCCAAAGATGCTATCGAAGTTACCTGAAACATTCGAATACCAATTTGCACTACTGCCGGATCATTGATGAAGAACTTTGTGAAATATGCTCCATAGAAAAATAACAAAGTGCTGCCAAAGCCCATTATTCCGATAACCAAAGCCATCGCATACTTCACACTTTGTTCAGCTCTCTTCATTTTACCGGCTCCCAGATTTTGTCCCACAATGCTAGCCAGCGCATTACTCACCCCCATCGCCGGCATCATAAAGAATCCATTTAATCTGTTTCCTATCGAAAATACCGAAATCACAACTGTGCCAAAACTATTCACAAAACCTTGCAACAACAAAAAGCCAAAACTGGTCATAGATTGCCCCAATGAGGCCGGAATACTAATTTTCATGATACGCTTTAGCATTGTTGGGTCCGGGATTATATTTCTCTTCTTGGGAATGATAATCGGAATTTTTGCTTTTATATAATAGAATGACAATATAGTGGCAACGATTCTGGAAATTAGCGTTGCATAAGCAGCTCCGGTAGTTTCCAAACGCGGGATAAAGGAAAATCCAAAAATAAATATCGGATCAAGAACCACATTCAAGCCTACCGAAATCATCTGAATTTTCATGGGCGAAACAGTATCTCCCAAACCATGAGCAAAACTTTGGTAAGCTAAAAAGACAAACATGAAAATAGTACCAATTAAGATAATAAAAATGTATTCTTTGGAGATCTGAAAAATCTCAGCAGGAACTCGTAAAAGATGCAAAATATCTTCCAAAAAGAAAAGACTTAAAACGAGATAAATAAAGGAAAATACGCTGAGAATCAAGATAAATTGGCCAACAACATCTTTAATTTTCTCCTGCTTTCCAGCACCCTTATATTGGGATATCAAGGTGGTTCCGGCAATAACGAATCCAAAGCCAAAAGAAGATAGAAAAAATACTATGGGAAAAGCGATCCCGGCAACAGAAACTGCATTCCGCGCATTTTCTCCCAATTTCCCCAACCAAAATGCATCTGTTAAATTATAAAACATTTGCATGAAATTTGATAACATTATTGGTAATGCCAAAATCAATAATGTTTTCCACAAAGTACCTTGAGTTAGGTCTTGCCCTTGCTGACTAAATTTTCCCACTTTATTAGACATTATTTTTTTTCTCAGATAAAATTTCAGCTAATATTTCTTTTAAGTTTTCATCTTCCAAAACATTCTCGGTAGATTTATAAAAACTCATTAAATCTAGTTTATGACTTTGTTCATAGGAATATGCTTGCAAAGCCATCTCAAGTTTATCGATCTGCTTCACAAATTTGGCTTCCGGGCTATTTGCTTTTTCAAATTCTTCCCAAAGAGCACTCCACTTTTCCCCATTGAAAAGCTTAGAGAGAACTTTGTGCATTGAATCATATTCTAATAAGAATTTCTCAGATTCCCCCACCCCATCTCTTGGAGTAATATCACCACCATAAATCTCACCCATTTCATGTAAAAGCGACATCTTGATGATTTTTTCACTATCGAGTTCAGGAGCAAGTTCTTCTGCAATCATCCAAGCTAACATTGTAGTAAGAAAGCTATGATCCGCCACGCTTTCACACTTTTCAATTGGAATGCCTGCCTGTAGCCAACCTTGTCGGAAGAGGTCTTTTAAATGTGCAATCTCAAAATACACTTGTAAAATGGAATTCGCCGAATTTAATATTGTTAATTTATGCTTTTTCTTCATAGAAGAGTTCATACAAAAAACCTTTATAACACCAATAACAAATAATTATGAAAACGAATTTTCCGCCTTTTTGGAAAAATTTCGCCTAAAAGTTCATAATTATTTATTCTATTTATCTTCATCTGTGGTTACTTCATTTATAATAGTTAAAATGAGAAAAATGCCACATTTCTGTGGCATTTCACATAAATTTCTATTTATCTATCTTCTCGCAAAGATTCGGAATATTTAAACATCTTATTCAATGTTTTGCACTTTTTGAAAATATCAAATGCTTCTTGCAATTGCGTGTCTTCATGCAAGCCAACTTTATAGCCTTCCAAAATACCAAATTTCTTTTCGATAATACTACTTTCGATTGTATTTGCTACCCAATCATAAACACTATCTACTTCTGCTTCTTCAAACTCAATTCCCTCAGATTTTGCAAAATCGAAATAATCTTCGATTAATTTATCATCAGCTTTAAATTCTAAAGTTACATCGGCATCATGCTCAAGCATATAATTTATCGAGAAATTGAAAAAAGTATTTTTTCTTCTAAGATCTATGCCCAAATCGGTAAGACGAGCTTGCTCGATTTCGATATCGGGGGTAATTCCTCCACCACCATATACAATTCTGCCTTTTTGAGTATAATAGATATGTTCTTTGCTCTTTTCAGCAGCTTCTTTTTGCTTCTCTTTAATCTCTTCAATTGTCATCTCTCCCCTAAGTACGCGAGGATCTTTATAAAGTTTATCATTGAGATCTTTGTGAATGCATCTGCCGGAATTAATATAATATTTTGAAGTTGTCACTTTGATACCATTGCCGTCGGAAAGTCGAAATAAACGCTGTACAGAGCCTTTTCCAAATGATGTTTTACCAACAACTAAAGCACGATCATAATCTTGCAATGAACCGGAAAATATTTCTGCAGCACTTGCCGAAGCTTCGTTAATCATCACGATTACCGGATAACCAGAACGCTTTCGATTATATCTTGTAAAATATTCTTCATTAGTTTGAACTGCTCTACCTTTGGTAAATACCACTAGCTTATCTTGGCCAATAAATTCATTCACTGTATTCACCGCTTCTCTTAGCAGTCCACCCGGATTGGAGCGTAGATCGATTAATAAACCTTTAATGCCCTCTGCTTCCAACATATCCAATTTTTCTCTAAGTTCGTTAGTAGTATTACTATTAAATTGTCTAATGCGAATATATCCAATTCCTTCATCAGTTACAAAAGCATAAGGAACGCTATTCACTTTGATAATATCACGAATAATTTCAAACTTAAGCTCTTCTTTCACACCGGGTCTGATAATACCGATTTCTACTTTAGTCCCTTTCTCGCCACGCATAAGTTTGATAGCTTCATCAGTTTTCATCGATACCACACTCACGCCATCTACTGTGCTAATTTTATCACCGGCTAAAATCCCCATTCTAAAAGCAGGAGTACCCTCAATCGGTGCCACCACAGTTATATAATCACCTTTTTTATCGATCGAAATTCCTAAGCCACCAAATTCTCCCTGTGTGCTAGTATTAAAGCGCTCAAAATCATCCGGTTTGAAAAATACAGTGTGAGGATCTGCTTCATCTAACATCCCATTTATCGCGGCATCTACCAATTCTTCCACTGTTAATTCTTCTACA
>DAOWES010000015.1 GCA_030638385.1 Candidatus Cloacimonadota bacterium
AATATTAAAGCTAAAATTTTAAAAATTCACTCAGGTGCTATTTTTAATGGTAGCAGTAAGATGGAAGAGGAAGAAAATGCGGAAGGATTTGAAGCCGAATTGGAAACAGAATAGCGAAATTTTAAAATATTTGAGCTTGATAACGCAATTGGGGTTAACTGTGGTTAGTGCAATTCTTATCTGCTTTTTTATTTTCTTGTTTTTGGATAGGAAATTTCAAACCGGGGGCATATTGGTTGGCCTGGGTGTGATATTGGGAGTTGTTGCCGGTGGCTTAGCTGCTTATCGCTTGCTGAAGAGAAGTATTTTAAAAGAAGATGATGAAGATAATGAAGAAATGGAAGACTAATGAACAACGATAAATTTATACGAAAACTACTTATCATGATTGCAATTTCAAATATTCCTGTAATAGTAACAGCGCCTTGGTTTTGGGGACAGTCAATGGGGTGGATATTCGGTTCTATTGCTAGTGGCGGTAGGCTGGTTTGGCTGGCAAATGATGTGAAGAAAACTATCTATCTATCTGAAAAGAAAGCAAAAATCGCCGCTTCAAAAGGATATTATCTTAGGTTTTTGGCTTTGATAATTTATTCAGTATTAATTATGGTTTTTATCAAACCGGATATTATGGTTTTCGGGCTAGGCTTGCTCTCTGCTCAGATTGCCATCTATGTAAGTGTGATTATGGATAAATTTAAGAAATAAGAATCCACTTTAAAAAGTCTTTGTCCACGAATTAACTACGAGTCGGCTTTGCTTGCAAAACGATCTCGGGAGTCGGCTAAGATTCGGCTCTGAACAAAGTGAAGAACGATATCTATCTCGATCAAAGCCATTATTTCTCGTCAATTCCCCTGCGAAGCAGGAGCGGCGGAGTCGCTGTTTAACACGGATGAACACGAAAAATAAAGTCCAAATTCGGGTTGTTATTTTAGTTTCTGTCGGTTGGCTCTGTCCGCGGTGTAGATTGCCATAAAAAAATATTACTTCGCTTCTATTTTTCACAAAAATAAACTTCACCACCTATCGCAGGAGTTCGGCAATTAATAAGGGCATTAATCATTTTAACATGATTTGATGGTAGCTTCCGATTCAAACTTTATTTGCTTTGTCTTGGGTGGATTATTCCGAATCCGTAGCATACGCAAAACAATAGGTTCATAAATAAGTAGATTTTTTATGAAAAAAACAGATTTTTAAAAAAAATACAATTCATTATTTCAATTTTTCTCTAGTAGCATGGACGGGTGATTTGCTTAAAGTCGCTAAATTGTTCACGATAGGAAAAGCAACCTTTTCATAAGCAAATATCTGCGCATAAACATAGCCATAATTCTCTTGACAACGTTAACTTGAAATTCGATTTTGCCGTAATGTTTGAAAAGATTATCGACACGAGAAGTGTTTTTGTTAGGCTCTTTTTTGTGTGAAGTAGTGTTATATTCGCTTTGATTTGAAGTTTGATTAGACATTTTTCAAATTTCATTTTTGAGATAATAAGCAGGGCTTGTGTTGATTCCAAAGTAAAAAGGTCAAGGATGGAAGAATGAAAAAGGGATCTCTGAAAAGAGTATTTTTAATTTTCTTTGTAATCGAAATAGTATTGCTAATTATTTCCGGTGGCTTAACAAAGGATTTGGAAATTGGCTTTGAAAAAAGCAAATTTGTAGTAAGACACGTTGAAAAACATGGTGATCTTCAAGAAAAGATAACCGAAGAATTTCAGCCAGATGAATATTTACTTGAAACCGGAGAGCGTGGCAAAATTCATGGAAGCGAAAGGATTTATGATTTTTTCGCAAAAGTATTTGGGAAAGCTCATGCTATCAGTGCATTTATGCTATTGCGAATGTTGTTGATAGTTAATTTTATTATCATTTTAATCGCTGTATTGACAAAAAAACTTCTATTTGACCGTCCATCTAAACCACAAGTTTTATTTGAAATGATGTATTCATTCTTTGAAGAGTTTGTTCAAGATACTTTAGGGAAAAACTTTATTCATTTCACTCCTTATATTTTTACAATTTTCCTATTTATTTGGGTTTGTAATATGATTGGACTTGTCCCGATTCCTGGTTTTATGGAGCCAACAAGAAACTTAAATGTTCCTATGGGAATTGGAATTATTTGTATTTTGGTTGTTCATGCCACCTCTATTAAGGTAAAGGGTATTTGGGGACACTTTAAGAACTATCTTAATCCGATTGAGAATCCTCTTTTCCTCTTGGATATTGTGGGAGAAGTTTCTAAAGTTGTATCAATTTCATTCAGATTATTTGGAAATGTTTTAGGTGGCGCTATCATTATGTTGGTAGTCTCATCATTGGTGAAATTTATCATGTTTCCGGTAGGGTTAAATTTGTTTTTTGGTATTTTTGTTGGAACAATTCAAGCTTTTGTATTCACGATGTTGGCGCTCACCTATATTGGTGTAGAGATTGGAGAGTAGTGAGATTATGGAATTTACACAAGATTATGTTCAATTAGCAGCTTTTTTAGGAGCGGCAATCGCGGTGAGTGTATCATCTATTGCAGCCGGAATAGGTGAAGGATATATTGCAGGTGAAGCAGTAAAGTCGATGACAAAGCAGCCAGAATCACGTGATCAAGTTTTCCGCTCTATGTTTATTGGGCAGGCAGTATCGGAAACCGGTGGGATTTTCTCATTGGTTATTGCTTTGCTTTTGATGTTTGGTGGATTTGATGTAGCGGCGGGAGGTTGGCAGAAAGCTGCTTCTTTGTTAGCTGCAGGGTTAGCTGTGGGCATGGGAGCTGTTGGACCTGTATTTGGAGCAGGATATGCCGGAGGCCAGGCTTGCAAATCTATCGGCAGAATGCCAAAGCATAGTAATGATATTTTGGGAAATATGCTCATTGGGCAAGCTTTGGCGCAAACTTCGTCAATTTTTGCTTTGGTGGTGTCTTTGTTACTTTTATACACAGTTCCAAATCAGCCGATTGATGCAACTGTGGGTGATATGATTTTAAAATCGGTAGCTATTTTGGGTGCAGGATTATCAATAGGTTTGGGTACATTGGGACCCGGAACAGGTATTGGAACTGTAGCCGGAAGGGCTTGTGATATGATGGGGAAATTTCCCCGTGAGAAGAAAGAGATATTACGTACAATGTTCTTGGGAGCAGCAGTTTCCGAAAGTACGGCAATTTATTCATTAGTAGTATCATTTTTATTATTATTTGCGTTTTAAGAAAATATAGAGTTATTTAAGTTAAAAGATAAAAAACTGGAGGAATAATTATGGCAATGGCTGAAGCAATCGCAAGAGCAGCTGCACTTTTAGGTGCTGGTATTTGTATGGGAATGGGTGCTTTGGGACCCGGAATTGGTGAAGGTTTTGTAGCCGGTAAGGCTTGTGAAGGAATCGCAAGATCTCCTGAAAATGCCAGTCTTATTACCAGAACAATGCTTGTAGGTCAGGCGGTATCGGAATCAACAGGTATCTATTCACTCGTTATCGCATTATTATTGATTTTCTCTACTTAAATTAGAGATTATGACCGAGAGGAGAGCTTATTGAGCTTTCCGGAAAAATATTGGAGAGAAAATGATTAGTATAGATTATACGCTTATCATCGTAATATTGAACTTTGTGGTTTTGCTGATAGTGTTAAATAAGCTTTTATACAAGCCAATCAGTAATTTTTTGGCTGAGCGTAAAAAGCAAATTTCAGAAGATATTGATGCGGCAAAAAGATCTCGTGAAGAAGCATCCGGATATGCAAAGCTGAAAGAAGTGGAGCTAAAAAAATCTTCGGAAGAGATTAGGATGCTGAAGAAAAGTGCTGCAAAAGATGCTGAAACACGCGCTTCTGAAATTGTTAAATCTGCTATGGATCACGAAAAGAAGATACTTCGAGAAGCCGAGGAACAACTTTACGGAGAAAAAGATAAAGTTGTGGGTGAGATAAGTGAAGAATTAGCAGAGATGATCTCTCAGTTATCAGCGAAATATTTATCTGAAAAAATTAAGGAAAATAGTGATGCTGAGTTGATTAAGAAGATTTTGGATGAGCGGAGTGATAATTGAAAAATAAATTAATCGCTCAACGCTATGTAAGAGCAATTCTTGCCAATATCTCTTCTGACCAAAACGACTCTATCTTGAATGATGTGGCCATGTTGGATCTCATATTTATAGATGAAGTAAAGCAAAAGCTATGTTCTAAATTACTTAGAAATAATAAGAAGAAAGAGTTAGCTTCCTTGCTTGTGGAAGGAACTGAAAATAAAGAACTATGGTTAAGTCTTTTGCTCCTTTTGGTAGATAAAAATAGGCTTTCGGTTATTAGTGAGATCCTTTCAGGGATTGATGATGCTGTTTTGGCAGCTCAAAATAAAGAGCGAGTGCTTTTGAAGCTTGCTACCGAACAAAAACCTGAAATCGTAGATTCAATTAAGGCGAGGGTAGCAAGAATATTAAATAAGGAAGTAATCTTTAAGATAGAGATAGATCCTGAGTTAATTGGTGGATTTGAAGCAATTTCCGATTCTAAGATTATAAATGCTTCTGTGAAAAATAGTTTAGAAAAATTCATCTCAGGTCGCTAAACTTCCTGATAATAAAGAAAACGAGGATAGTATGAAAATACAACCAGATGAAATAAGTGCAATACTTAAAGCAAAGATAAATAATTTCAAATTTGAAATAGATATTCAGGAAACCGGTCGTGTTATTCAGGTTGGTGATGGTATTGCCAGAATATTTGGAATGAATAATGTAATGGCTGGTGAGATGATCGAATTTCCCGGCGGCGTAATGGGGATGGCATTGAACTTGGAAGAGGATAATGTGGGTTGTATTATCTTTGGTGAAACTAGAAAAATCAAAGAAGGTGATACTGCTAAAAGATCCGGAAAAATTTTGCAAGTTCCTGTCGGTGAAAATCTTCTCGGACGTGTTGTGAACGGTTTGGGAATGTCAATTGATGGGAAAGGTGAGATTGTCGCTGAAAAGTATATGCCTGTTGAGCGTAAAGCTTTGGGTATTATTCAGAGACAACCTGTAACAGAACCTCTTCAGACTGGTATTAAATCAATCGACTCGATGATTCCTATCGGACGTGGCCAGCGTGAACTTATTATTGGTGACCGTCAAACAGGTAAAACAGCTATTGCGATTGATACAATTATAAATCAAAAAAATACAGATGTGGTGTGTATTTATGTTGCTATTGGTCAGAAGAAATCTTCTGTGGCAAAAATAGTGAACGTATTAGAACGAAATGGGGCAATGGATTATACTATCGTGGTGTCTGCTTCTGCTTCTGATGCAGCATCATTGCAGTATTTGGCGCCATATGCGGGTGCTTCTATGGGAGAATATTTCAGTGATAATGGTAAGCATGCCTTGATTATTTATGATGATCTTTCTAAGCATGCGGTTGCTTATCGTGAACTTTCATTATTACTTAGAAGACCTCCGGGACGTGAAGCTTATCCCGGTGATGTATTCTATCTTCATTCACGTTTGCTTGAGCGAGCAGCTAAACTTTCAGATGCTCTGGGTGCAGGTTCGCTTACGGCTTTGCCAATTATCGAAACTCAAGCTGATGATATCGCTGCCTATATTCCAACCAACGTAATTTCGATTACAGATGGTCAGATATATCTTGGTAGTAGATTATTCAATTCCGGTGTTCGCCCTGCGATTAATGCCGGTTTATCTGTGTCTCGTGTGGGTGGTGCTGCTCAAATTAAGGCTATGAAAGGTGTGGTTGGACAATTGCGCTTGGATTTGGCTCAATATGCCGAATTGGAAGCATTTGCTAAATTTGGTTCTGACCTTGATAAAGCTACTCAGGCACAGCTTACTCGTGGAGAAAGATTGGTGGAAATACTTAAGCAAGGTCAATATTCACCGCTAGAAGTATCAAAGCAAATTTTCATTATCTTCATGGCTAACGAAGGCTATCTTGATAAAATCTCAAAAGATGATGTTAAGAAAGTGGAAGAAGATCTCTTTATCCTACTTGATGCAGAATACAAGGAATTTATGCAAGAAATAGTGAAGGGCAAAATTACGGATGAAATTAAAGAGAAGATGCAGCAGATTTGCAAAAAGGTAATCGAGAAATTTTAAGAAATTTCTTAGGGATTAGGTAAAATAAAAGAGGTTTTGTGGCAAATATCAGAGATATAAAAACAAGAATCGAGAGTGTTAAGAGCACAAAGCAGATTACTAATGCCATGAAAATGGTGGCAGCTGCAAAATTGCGTCGAGCTCAAGATAATATTATTGAAGCACGTCCTTATGCAGACCATATAAATTCAATGTTGGGAATGATTCGTATGAGAAATGCTGATATTGATCATTTGGTGATGAAGGATTCTATTGATAAAGCTAAAGTAGCTTTGGTGGTTGTTACTTCCGATAAAGGACTCTGTGGCGGTTTTAATTCTAATATCATCAAGAAGGCTAAGGAATATATTAGCAATAATCCTGATGCAGATGTAATTTGTTTAGGGAAAAAAGGATATGAGAATGTTCGAAAGTTAACTTCAAATATTATTAAAAAATATATTAATCTTTTTAATGAGATGGATTTTTCTATTTCTAAAGAAGTTGGCCATTATTTGATGCAATTATTCATAGAAGAAGGCTATAGCAAGATTGAAGTAGTGTACAATGAGTTCAAGTCTGCTATCCAGCAAAATGTTGTAATCAAGCAGATTCTGCCAATTATACCTGA
>DAOWES010000268.1 GCA_030638385.1 Candidatus Cloacimonadota bacterium
AAAATCGGTTTTGTTAAATAGCTAGAAAATTTAATCAATTTACTTACTTGAAAATTAAAACAAAAGCAGGAAACTTTTTCGATTAAATTTGGCTAAAAACTTAAATATACTAAAATACTAAAAATACCAAATTTGGATTCCAATATTTCATTTCTTTGTTTTCTTTAAAAAATAATTAACCCACTTTATAAACTGTAAAAGATCCCCGGCTAACTTCAAATTACATTTCTTGATTTCACCTAATGTTTAGCCACTGGAAACTCAAAACTCAGATTTCCTAGCTGTCTGATTCGGACGAATCAGGCAAAATTGACCATCCAAACTGGTTTGTGGAGCGGTTTGTTAGTCGCATCGTCTTTATTCAAAAACCAGCCTGAGATATCCCAGGCTGGCTAAAAGTTAGTTCTATTTAAGTAGAATACATTTTTTAATTAAAGAATTCTTGTTGTTTACAGACAACTTATAGAAATAAACACCAGATGATATTTTATTGTTGTTAGAATCATTTCCATTCCAAGTTATCGAATGATTTCCATTAGACAAAGGTTCATCTATTAGTGTTTTAACTTTTTGACCTTTAAGGTTAAAAATAGTAAGCTCTACGTTTGCAGAGGACTGAGTATTTATTTCGAAACTGATAATTGTGGTTGGATTAAAAGGATTTGGATAGTTTCCTAGATATTTAATAATTCCTGGCGTTGCTGAATTATCAATCTCATCATTATTGATTCCTGTAATTGGATCTAAATCCCTTACTAGACGAACATAATTATAAATTCTGACAACATCTCCCTGAGGACCATGTCCATATGGGTAGTCTTCAGGATTTCCTTCTTTGACTTCACTTCTTTGAGCTCCAGCACCATGAACATCCATAAGAGTATAATTCCCAGAGCTTGGTGGAATCTCCATCCAACCTAAAGCTTCACCAAATGCGACATATGCTGCATTTCTTCCATTATTGGTATCCCTGTGAGTCGTGCTGCTCCAGAAGTATGGATAGTCACTTTCTCCTCCAGCGTTTGTGATAGAAGTAATATTAAAGATTTGATCAAGAGCTGCTGAATTGGATGTATCAGGAGAGCGTGTGTAATCTATGATGCTTTGGAGTTCTTTAACATTTGGTAGACGCCAATCATTGTATCCCTGATAATTTTCGGCATTTTTCAGCTGAACCCAAGCTAAAGCTTCTTCCCAGTTTAAACCCTCATTGCTGTCATTTTGCGACCACATCAAACCAGTTGCATTATCGGGAATTGTTCCATCGTTATTATCTATAAAGTCATTGATTCCATAACTTTCATTGGCTCTAACGTATAAGACATAATATTTTTTAAATTCGCCATTTTGTGTTTGAGCTGCAGGATAACCTTTAATTCTTCCATCTGCGAAATTGACTCCAAACATTGTTTCGTTTCCGTTCATTGTTTCAGCAACATAGATTGTGTTACTTGCAAATTGCGCATCAATTATTCTTTCACCTGCACTTGTATCACCATAGCCAAAATCGAAGTAATCCGTATCAATAAATGGAACAAGACCATCAGTTTCTGTTCCCTGGTAACTGCTACAATCAATTCCACTAAAAAGAATTAATGAGTAGATTTCTTTTATTGTAGGAAGTCTCCAATCAATATATCCCGCTAAATCGAAATCATCGGCTCCGGATAAAGCATCAGGATAAGATAGCTTGTCGTCTGCGTTTATCACATTGTCACCATTCAAGTCAGGGCTTTTTTGCCACATCAATCCGGTTACATTATCTGTGATTGTACCATCTTCATTATCTGTATAAGATGGTTGATTTCCTTCATACTGCGCATCCTGCCCATAGAATGCGTCACTTTCCAAGGGTTCTGCAATAATATTTAGATTGTCATAACAATCTTCAAGCCCTGTATCTACAATAGAAAAATTTGGGTTTTCAGGATTTTCGGCAGGTAACTCAATGAAATCACCCGGAATTAATTCTATACCATCAAAACCAGCAAATTCGGGAGAGTATCGTCTTATTTTAAAAACACTATTTTCTTGACCACCTTGTCCGGATGGAATGGTTTCATTTTGGTGCAAAGGTCCTTGCTCAGCAACAGGATTAACATATATCCAAACAATCTCAAAACTATCAGTTAGTTCGAAAAAAGTACCTGTTTGACCTTCACAAATAAGAGTATTACCATTTAGTAAACGTTGTGAGCCTGATATATTTTGTGAGTAGAAATCCGTTGGATTTTCTGCTTGATAAACCCAAATTTGTTCCGATGGTGCAAAAGATTCTCCAGCAGCAGGTAATTCATAATTCCCACTTTCATCGACAGGAGAAATAATCTCATCAACAGTTGAATAGTTTCCAGTAGGTCTACAAGTTCCATTATTATAAATTGTGATATTACCTTCACCAGGGCAACCTTCCTCTATCCATAAAGCATCATGCTGACCATATAGTTTTCTATCTTCAGAAGTTCCTGAATTATAAGCTTGTGGATTCCCCCAACGATAAAGTAAATCTCCACCTTTTCCACTATTCCCACCAATATGATTTGTAGCTTCTTCCGTTGTAGTGCTGTGGTCTATTATCCAAATTTCACTAAAATTATGAATACTTAAAATTATTTGGTCAAATTCCTCATTATAATCTATGCTATTAGTATGAAGCCAATCTGCAATTCCAAGTTGTTGAGTACTGGAAGCATAATTTAAGTCAATCAATTCAGGATGTTCGGAAACAACTCCATAATTTGGTTTTGAATTATCATAATCTTGTATAAGATGATCCCAGGCATGCCATTCCCAAACAATATTTTCACCATCTTCTCCATCAGGTTCAATTTCAATTATAAAATCAGGCCAAAGTGCTTCTTCATTCAAATTATCGGGATTACGACCTTGATTTATTGCTTCTGTTGTAGTTTTATTTTCCCATGCAATCATAAGAATATTTCCATTAGGTAAAACTTCAATATCATGATGCAACCGATATTGTTCATTATTCAATTCATAGCTCCAGACAAGATTTCCATCCCAATTAATTTCTTGTACCAATCCACCTGCTCCACCAGCATTAATAACATTATTTCCAAAAGGATTTGCAGTATGAAGCAAATTCCCATTTTCCGAGAGATATACAGATTGAGCAGAATAGTTTCCAGTATTCCACGAATGAACTTCTCTTCCTTCATTGTTAATTAGATATGTCATTGTTGAGCGCATTGGTGAAAACAAAGTATAACCGTTAAAACTTTGCTCATCATTTAGAAACAAACCAACTGTTTGATCTTGAGCGAATAAGTTACAAAATACGAATGTGGTCAAACTCAAAACAGCAATCAAAAAAAATTTTTGTAATTTCATTTTTATCTCCTATTTCTTTTTTATATTAGACATAAGATTTTGTGTTTTCCTGCATTCTTTTTTGCGACTAATGTCCGGCTACACCACGTTCTTTTTTGTGGGCAGCTTTGTTATGCCCATTAGAATAGCCATCTTAATAAATATAAAAGTGATTATGAAAAGTAATAAAAGAATAATTCCCAAAGAAACTCGATGACTTTGATTAAGAATTTTCAATCCTCCAATCTTATGATGTCTGTATCATTTGTGCAGTAGCCTGTCCCCGGTTTTAACTTACGATTCTCAGTACGATAGCTAATAATCAGCCAATCCTTTCAAAAAAGAAACCACGTTTTGCCCCGGTAATTGCGCATTGGACTGAAGCTACTACCGCTTTCCAAGTGTGTTCGTCTATCGGCACACCCATGTTCGTACAGTAGAATCCCTTCTGTCCTTCAAAGCTGTCCGGGCGGTGGCGTTGTACCGGCGAATAAATAGTCAGCACGAGGAATTCCCCGGTGCAGGCAGCTTAGATTTGGTGCAGATACACTTTTTTCACATAGGGTGAAGTCGATAACCGGAGCAAGGCTGAATAGTTAATATCAAATTTTATTTCACTTCCTACTTCAATATGATTTTGAGAATGTAAAATTAAATGGTCACTGCTGGCTCCAATAACTTTGGCATCTCTTCTAGGCATTACTGCTTTTGTATCAACGTCTTGTTCCCCGACGCCAACTATTACCCGATTGATATTACCAATATCGGCAAACTGAGGTGTTTTTCCAAATGCATTCTGACATATTTCACCATAGGGCAAAGATGGCTTTATTTTACTTTCGATAACTTCACAGATTAGAGTAAATGCATCTGTATATAAATTTGGGATTTTGTTTCTGTGCAGAGTTTCTCTGCCAAGTAAAATAGCTTCACCGATTCTCAAGTTATTAATTTTGCCTGTATTTTCAGTTGCTGTAAACCATTCATAATTT
>DAOWES010000231.1 GCA_030638385.1 Candidatus Cloacimonadota bacterium
GAGATAAAGTTATGATTTTCTACTCGGGTAATTAATTTGAGGCTTTTAAACGTGTAATTCGGATACAAAACAGCGATAAATCTTAACGCGATGAGATCAAATAATCGTTTTTCATCGGTGGAAAGTATATTCAAATCTGCTCTTTGTTCGGTGGGGATAATAGCATGATGATCAGATACTTTAGCATCATTTACCAAACGCTTGGTTGTTTGAAGTGGTTTGGAAAGTAAGGGCTTCACCAAATCCTGATACGTTCCGAAGTTTAATTGCTTTAATCTTGTGGGCAAAGTCTCCACCATGTCGGAAGTGATATAACGTGAATCTGTACGGGGGTATGTGACAATTTTATGGCGTTCATAAAGATTTTGTAAAACGGAAAGGGTGTGTTTGGCACTGAAACCAAATTTACGATTGGCATCACGTTGTAGCTCTGTAAGATCATAAGCTAATGGGGGGAGCTCTTTTTTGTTTTCCTCCTCCAGAACAGAGATTATTCCGGTTTTGCCTTCGATCTGTTTAACTATCTCATTTGCTTTATTGGGGGCAAATATTCTGGTAGAACCGGATTCATTTTGCCAGTTTCCAAAATAGTTCCCAAAATCTACCTTTATAGTACTATAGCTTTTGGGTGTGAAATTTCGGATATTGTTTTCTCTTTCTGTGATCATCGCCAAAGTGGGCGTTTGTACGCGTCCTGCGTTTAATTGAGCATTAAATTTGCAGGTAAGTGTTCGTGTTACATTCAAGCCGATTATCCAATCTGCTTCGGCTCGGCAAACAGCTGCTTTAAATAATGGCTCATAAAGTTTGGCTGGTTTGAGATTTCTAAATCCTGCCAAAATGGCTTTATTTGTTTGGGAAGAAATCCACAGTCTTTTTACCGGCTTTTTCTTCCAACCTGCTTTCTTCATTATCCAACGAGCTACCAATTCTCCTTCTCGACCCGCATCTGTGGCAATGATAAGCTCATTAATGTCATCGCGTTTGAATAGCTTTTTTATAACCTGCAGTTGCTTGGAAGTTTTGCGTATTGTTTTTAACTTCATCTTTTCGGGAAGCATGGGAAGGTAATCTAAATTCCAATGACCCCATCTTTTTTCATAATCAGCCGGTTCCGCTAGAGTAACAAGATGGCCCAAAGCCCAAGTTACAATATAATCTTTGCCTTCGATAAATCCATTCGATCGGCTGTGGCAGTTTAGGACTTTTGCGAGATCGCGGCCTACACTTGGTTTTTCTGCTAATACTATTGATTTCATAATTGTTCCTATTAAATTCTAATTTTGACTAGTTTGTGAAAAGTACAAAATTCATTATACTAAGTCGCTGAATCGAAGTATCTACTTATTGAGATAAAAGATCTTTCCCCGATAAATCGAGGTTCAAGATGACATTATTCATTGAGTTTTGTTTTTTTATGAACTCGTTAATGTTACATTTTCTAAATTGTAATTCCAACCAAAAGATAGAAAAGAAGGTTTGTTGCAGGGTGAAAACGAAATTCACAAACACTCAATCTAATATATGAGCTCTTTTCTATCAGCCTATTTCTACTTAGGCTGATTTCGGTTTTCAAATAGATCTAATAATTTTAAGGCGGCAGTTGTGGGAGGCATTTCCCCTTTTGCGACAGCTTTTTCGATGGACGGGAGTTTATGCAGAATTTCCGGGTTATGATAAAATAATGTTTCTAAATGTTCTTTAATCATCGCATGAACCCATTCCAACATTTGATCTTGTCGGCGAGCTTCGAACACGCCATTTTCTTTTACTTTCTCACAAAAAGTTAAAATGCGTGTCCAAACATTTGCTACGCCATCACCATTGATGGCAGAAGCTGTGTGAACTTCCGGATGCCAACCACGTGTAGGGCTTTTGAGATAATGCAAAGCCCGGCTGAACTCTTCTTTGGCAACTTGAGCCCGATGGATATTATCGCCATCTGCCTTATTGATGAGAATTGCATCGGCGAGTTCAATTACACCTTTTTTGATACCTTGCAATTCATCTCCGGCCCCGGCAATTTTGAGAAGTAAGAAAAAATCAACCATTGAACGCACAGTAATTTCATTTTGGCCTACGCCTACAGTTTCCACCAAAATAATATCATAACCGGCAGCTTCGCAGATGAGAATTGTCTCTCTGGTTTTTCTGGTTACACCACCCAAAGTCCCGCTGGAAGGGGATGGTCTGATGAAACAATTATTGTTACGAGACAGATTTTCCATTCTAGTCTTATCGCCCAAAATACTGCCTTTAGTTACACTACTACTTGGGTCAATTGCTAGCACCGCCAATTTATGACCTTGATCCATCAATTGACATCCCAATGCTTCGATGAAAGTACTCTTACCGGCTCCGGGAACACCTGTAATTCCTACCCGAATAGAATTTCCGGTGTAGGGAAGTAGCTGTTTGAGAACTTCTTGTGCAATTTTCAAATGTTTAACGGAATTGCTTTCGATAAGTGTAATGGCACGAGCGATGATGGTGCGATCTTTGTTTAACACACCTTGCACATAATCATCAATTGTTAATGTTCTTCGTTTGATTTTTTTCATATTATTCTCGTTAGAACAAACGTTTTCTACCTTTTTTTCTACACCCTTCATTACCGAAGTTGTAAATTCTTTGCCAGCATTTTTAGGAACCCAATCCGGGCGTTTTTTATCTTCCATAAGTCCTCATAAATTTTGTTTTCAGATAATTGAATTTATATATCAGGGAAATGTGTCAATAAAAAAGGGATATTCCAAACGAAGGCGACAATGTCTATTGTCGCCTTCGTTGATTTGATTTATTTATCTAAAAAAGAAAATAGGTTACCCCAACCGAAAAGTTTGCTTCTGAACTATTATTTTTAAAATCTGAATATTTGTTCTTTTCCCAACTATCACAATATTCGGCGCTTAAGTTGTATGAGATTCTGGCATTGATTCTTAATTGAGGTGAAAAGTAGTAATATGTATTCGCTTGCAGCTTAAGCCCCAATGTTTTTTCTTCATACTCTTCCCAAGTATTCTCAACATTATTTTCAATATCCCCTTCTATTTGATAATAATAGCCATGAGCTGAAAGTATTATATCGGTACGATTAGTAGGATACCAGCTGAATAAATATGCTGATTCTAACAATAGCTGATTTCTTTTGGCATAATTGATTTTATCGTAGCTCTCATAGATAGAGTCATTCACAGACTCTTCATATTCAACGTTATTTTCATAATCTAATTTGGAATAGGATAATATAGAGTGATAATTTGTTTGAACATTAATGCCGTATGAAAGATGCTTTTCGTAAGCTAGAAATACATAAGGGGTTAGTCTTTTGCTATCGGTTAGGTAATCTCTTTTTAAATTTTCAATTGATAAAGGTCCTTTATAAATTTTTTTAAATCCGAGCTCATTTTTTTTATAGTAATGTTTATTGAAAATATATCCACCTCCAGCTTTAAACATTTGTCCACATTCTCTTGATGTTCTAAAAATACCTCTATTTCTGAAATAGACGTTATTGGATTTATTATAGTAGAAATTATCAAAGAGCACAGCAATGTACGTCGAATTAAGATCTATGATTAAATTTTTGTTTATAAAAAAATCATTCAACTGTTCAATTTCATATTTTCGTTTAAGCCGTATATCAAAAAAGGTTTCATTATTTATGGTTATCATCAGATCGGCTAGTTCTTTTATCTCTTTATTGGTTGGTTCTCTTTTTAGTAGTTTATTATCCTGTAAATCTTGTAATAAGTAGATCGCAGAGCGTAAATAGTTTATATCTTCAACTCTACCAAAACCCAAAGCAAATTCTGTATCTATCAAATAGTTATGTGAATTAGAGTTTATGTCATAATCGTCATCCTCTTCAGATTCTTTTTCTGACTTTACTTCTATAGTTTCATCATGTTTGCTAAGAGAACTATTTGTATAAAGATTTGATTCAAAGAAGAGAGAGCTATTGGCTAAATAAAACCTGTTGATAGAATCAAAATTAAAATAAATGGTATAATTTAATAGATCGCTTTCCATATTCTCTTTTTCTAGAAGAGTGTCTTCGACTTCATTTTCTTCGGAATAACTTGTTGTTCTATAGCTTAAAGATGGTCTGATATTTAAGTAATGATATCTTTTTTTTAGTTTCATCTCTAATCTATAATTGAAATTAAGATAAATACGACTCATTAAATCAGTTGATTCATTAAGCGCTTGAGTTTCTTCAGTATCTTCCTCAATTGTTCTTTCTCTAGAAACATTACTTTGAGACAGATTTGAATTGATCTTAAACTTTAAGGTGTGTTGATATAAGTTTGGTGCTTGATAGTCATTTAAGTCATAATCCACTTTTTGTGAGAATAAATTGATCGAAGCACTAAAAATAATGAGCATTGCTAATAAAATCTTTTTCATATTAATTCCTCCTCTTGAAAATATTTAAAAAAGTTAGCAAAGAAATAAATTTGATTTTGTTGAATTAACGTCAATGGAAATCTGTTGCAAGGGCTTGTCGCAAGTTACTTATTTCTCGGATGATCCAAACGAAGGCGACAATAGCCATTGTCGCCTTCTCATTTATATTTTTACATTTCCGCCAAATTTTTATGTACTCATTCAACAAACGTCCTTATCAGATTTAAACAAACACTAAAACGATATTCCTTTTCAGAGCGTAAATCGCTTATGGGAGTAATTTCTTTTGCGAGGATTGTTTTAAGCTTTTCCAAATTGATTTGTTGTTTGGTTTTTCCCGTGAGGTATGCTTCCAGTTGCGGAAGGCGTCGGGCATATTCGTTCAAACTACCAACTGCTAAATTAATTTGTTCGATTTTGCCATGAGTAATTTTCATGAGCCCGGCAAGAGTTACTTTGGCAATAGTGAGGGTTTTTCTGGCTCCTACTTTTTGGTAAAAAGTGCTAACATCAGTTAAAGCATCTCTATTTATTCGGATCTCTTTGATCACTTCACCTTTATTCAATTTATTTTGTTTGTAACCGTGGTAGAAGTCGTTGATATTTATTTGGTGGCTTCCTGCTTTTCCGGCAATTATTAAATTGGCATCAAGAATCATCAGAAGTGGCATGATATCGGCAGTTGGAGAACCATTGGCAATATTTCCGCCGATTGTGGCAGAAGTTTGAATAAGTGGAGAAGCGAAATTTTGAAGATTGTCAGATAATAGAGGTAAATGTTTTTTCACAAGAGAGGAGTTTATGAGTTCTCTAAATGTGGTGAGTGCGCCGAAAACAATTTGGTCATTTTCTTGGTAAATACCTTTAAGCTCCGGTAAGTTATTTATGAATATGATATTAGCTTCGGAGAGCAGATTGTTTTTGATTTGCACATTTATATCTGTTCCACCGGCTAGGAAATATATATTTTTTTTAATTTTAGCTGTTATCTCAAAAAAATCATTTAGATTAGCTGGTTTGAAGAATTTCATCATCCTCTCCTATTTTCTTTTACAGGCTAGTAAAACAGAATCAAAAATTTTCTGATATCCTGTGCAGCGGCAAATATTTCCCGAAAGTGCTGTTTTAATTTTTTCCAAATCTTCATCTCCATCTGTTTGCAGATAATAGTATGAGGATACTAAAAATCCTGGAAAACAAAAGCCACATTGAACAGCATTTGTCTCATCAAAGCATTCTATGAGGAGTTTGCCATCTTCTTCTAAAGCGATCCCTTCTACTGTAAGTACTTCTTTGCCTTCTGCGTGAATCGCATTGGTGATGCAACTGGTAATTGGTTTTCCATCCAAAAGAACAGTGCAAGTTCCGCATTCACCTTCACCACATCCCTCTTTAGAACCCATTAAACCAAAATTTTCTCTTAAAACGTCTAACAAGCGTTTCATGGGATCAACATCAATAGTTACTGCTTTTTTATTTAGGATAAATTTAATTTCCATTGCTTTTCTCCATCATTTATCTTTTCATTTTTTCAAATAAACGTTCAGGGATAAGCGGATATTCGTACATTAAGATTCCGGTGGCAAAATGAAATGCATTGCGGATAGACGGAGCCGGACAATTCGTGGGAATTTCGCCCAATCCTTTGGCCACCATACTATCGGTGTGAATGAATTCTGAATCAATCTCAGGGATATCCAATGTTGTGGGGAGAGTGTAATCGGATAATCCGTGCATTCTACCGAAGCCGGGTTTGTACATATATTCGGTGGTTCCAAAGGCTAATCCTTGCAATACACCACCTTCAACTTGACCAACTGCGATTTTATCATTAACAACTTTTCCAATATCTAAAACATTCCAACTTTTAACAAATTCGATCTGATAAGTATCGGCGTGAAAGATAATCTCATTAACCGTTGCTACCCACGAATAATCTTTGTAGGCAATTCCAATATAATTCTGATCATCAAAGACAACTGAAGCAGGAGGTATATAAGTATTAAAATATTCTTTTGGAAAATCTTTTTGGTGAGTTTTTACAAATTTTTCCAAATTTTCAAAACCAAGTTCTGCCTTTATTTCTCTGGCTGTTTGGGCTAATAGATTTCCAATGATATAGATTGTTCGGGAAGCAGCAGTGAGCCCACTATCAGGGGTTTCATCAGTTTTGGGAAGTTGTACCCAACATTTTTCAGGAGAATGATCAATTGCTTCATAAAACATCTGAGCGAGAGTGGTGTGAGCTCCTTGTCCCATGTCAGTACTGGATACGTAGATTTTTATCATTGCCGCTTTATCGATTGTTATTCTGATGCGAGGTTTCATGTTTCTCTCGCCATTTCCGGTAAATCCACCTCCGTGGAAGCCGATCGAGATACCAATTCCTTTTTTATCTTTATGAGTTTTATTCCATTCTGCAAACCCGATAACTTTCTTTTTATAATC
>DAOWES010000197.1 GCA_030638385.1 Candidatus Cloacimonadota bacterium
GAAGTAACAAAAAATGAGATGGCTCTGAAAAGAGGTTATTTTCGTTTAGAACCAAAATTCTCAAATAATATCAAAGGTCGTTTCAATTTGGATTTCTTTAGTTATGATGTTAATGATGGTGTTGGTGTGAAGCTGAAGTATGCTTATCTTGATTTTAGTAATATTCTTCCTATCAAAGACAGTAAAATTACTGTTGGTTTGATGAAAACATATTTTGGAACAATTTACGATTGGGATTATACAACAATCGAAAAAGATCCTTCCGATAAATACAAATTTGTAAGCTCCACTGATTATGGTGTTGGTATTAGCGGCTATTTACCAAATGGTTATGGAAGTTACGCTATTGCTTCATATAATGGTGAAGGCTACAAGAAAACTTCTGGCGACATTAATAAAAGCATGAATTTTACAGCGAACTTGCGTGTATTTCCCATTCCCGGCGTTACTGTGGGCGGTTCTTATATGATGAATAGTAATAACGACAAAGATGAGCTGGATAATAAAGGCAACAAGGTGCGCGAAGATATCAATATGTTGGCAGGTGTAACTAAACTTGCTTTTGGAAGATTTGCTCTTTTGGGACAATATCTGACTAAAACAGTTAGTTATGAAGCAGATAAAGATGATAAGACAACTACAGCTTTATCATTAGTTCCTACTTTCAAGGTAAATAACAGTTTCGATATTGTAACACGTTATGATATGTATGATCCCGATACAGATAAGGAAGATGATGGTTATAACACAATTATGGCAGGTTTCAATTATCATATTATGAAAGATAGTAAAAACAAACCAAAACTTTTTGTGCAAACAAACTACCAAATAACACAATATGAAAACGATGACGATGCTGTAAGTGAAATTATGGTTCAGTTGCGTTGGATATTTTCCGAAACAATTAACAAAGAAAAATAAGAGGTAGCAAAATGAAAAAATATCCCACCCCAAAGCCCTCTTTTTTATTTCTTAACAAATCTTTATTAAACCTTAACATTTCTTTTGTATAATAAGTATAAAAACGAAAATTAAGAGGAAAAATTAATATGTTTGGAATTATTATAATGATTCTTAAATTGATGGGAGCACTGGGTGTGTTCTTGTATGGTATGCGTGTGATGAGTGATGGCTTGCAGAAAGCAGCCGGAAACAAAATGCAAAGCATTCTGAATTTTATAACTCAAAATAAATTTATGGCAGTACTTACCGGTTTCATTATTACCGCTTTTGTGCAGTCATCTTCTGCTACAACTGTAATGGTTGTAAGTTTTGTAAATGCCGGATTATTACAACTTGCTCAAGCAATTGGTGTGATTATGGGTGCGAATATTGGAACTACACTAACTACCTGGCTTGTTTCGTTGCTTGGTTTTAAATTCAGTATTTCTACAATTGCTTTACCGGTAATTGGTATTGGACTTCCCTTTATTTTTTCAAAAATAAAGAAAAAAAGAGATTTTGGCGAAGTGTTAATTGGATTTGGTCTCTTATTTTTAGGATTAATGTTTCTAAAAGAATCGGTTCCGGATATTAATCATCACCCGGAAGCTTTATCGTTCATCCAAAATTTTACTTCATTACCTTCAGCTTTATCTATGATAATCTTTGTGGTAGTGGGAGCAATATTAACGGTTGTGGTGCAGTCTTCCAGTGCGGCAATGGCAATTACTGTTACTATGGCAGCTTTTGGTTGGATAAATTTCCAAACAGCAGCGGCAATTGTATTGGGTGAAAATATTGGAACAACTGTTACAGCATATGTTGCCTCACTTGGAACAAGTGTAAGTGCGCGTCGAGCAGCAAGAGCACATTTTTTATTTAATGTTTTCGGAGTGGTTTGGATGATGCTTCTTTTCCAACTATTTACAGGTGAGAATGGACTAATTTATAAAATTGCACCTTGGAATCCGCTTCAAACGAAAATAATTGATGGTAAAGAAATATTGGTAAATCTTCCTTTTAACCTTTCTCTTTTTCATACAGTGTTTAATCTAATTAATACATTTATTTGTATTGGACTTATTCCATTCTTTGCGAAGATTGTAACTTACTTGATTAAAGATGACCCATCTGAATTAGAGCAAGAATATAAGCTTCAATATTTATCTACTGGTATTCAGGATACACCGGATTTTAATATCATCAATGCCAGAAATGAGATTACGAAAATGGCAGATGTAACAAAGCAGATGTTTATAATCAATCGCGAATTGTATGAAAATCCGGATAAGAAGATGGGCGATGTTTTGGATGATTTGAAGAAAAAGGAAAACCTTACAGATCTAATGCAGGCAGAGATTACCGGCTATCTGGCAGAATGTTCCAAAGAACCTCTTAGTGAGAAGGGAATGGCCAATGTGGCAGCTATGATGAGGATTGTGAATGAATTGGAAAATATCGGAGATAGTTGCTATAAATTGGGTCTTTTAATTCAGCGTAAATACGATAAAGGAATCGAGTTACATTCCAAAGCTGATGAAGAATTTGCCGATTTTGCCAACCTTGTGTTTTCTTTCATGGATTTGTATCAACAAAAGATGAGCGAACATTTGGAGAAGGAAGTTTTGGAAGTGGCCTATAAGATGGAAGAGAAGATCAATAACTTGCGAGATAATTTGAAGGAAGCTTCTCAGCAGAGATTACAGCAAGGTGCAAATGTTACTTCTGAATTATTATATTTGGATCTACTGAAACATTTTGAACACATTGGTGATAATTCTTTGAATATTGCTCAAGCACTAAGAAAGGTTTATTAATAGTAAATTATATATTTAAGCCCAACTTGAATCTTCAAGTTGGGCTTTTATTTTTGGTATTGTATATTAGATTCTTATGCTGTTCTTATGAATGGTTATACTGCATTGAATGAAGATCCTTCGTCTCCGCTCAGGATGACATCCCCCATCTCGTCTCATTGAGGAGCTCTCGCACGTTGTTCTTATGAAATGTCAATTTGGATTGATGAAATGAGACCCTTCGCTCTTCGTCTCCAATGCTGTTTTAGTAAAAACTACGCATTCAACGGCTCAGGGTGACTAATTCAGGGTGACATTTCTTTCTATCTCGTTTCTTCTTTGTGTTCTTCGTGTCTTCGAGCCTTTGTGGTAACTTCTTTCTCATCTTGTCACATTGAGGAGTTCTCTCACGCTGCTCTCACGAAATGTCAATATGGGATGATGCACAATTTTTAAGTAGATTCTTCATTAGAGTAGCAAGAAGAATCTCTCAGAAAGACGTGGACTCTTTTCTTACTTTTCCCCGACGCTAGAGATCAAACAAATCACCAAATGTTTCTGCTGAATCTTTCTTTTCATCTTTGCCATATTTATGCAAAAGATGTTTATTCATACCATACTCTTTTTTATTCATTCTACCGGTACGCAGGCCAGGTTTTTTGCTTTTATTTTGTTCATATTCGCAATGGCGGTTTGAGCAGATGATTTTACTTCCAAGTTGCTGCAATTGTTTACCACAAAGAGGACATTTTTGTTTGAGAAGGTTGGGCGGAATATATTTAGTTTCATTTGCTTTAATGCCATTTACCATTTCGATAGTGCTTTGGCGGATTTCTGTCATAAATTTATTATCGGCATATTTTTGGGTCGCAATCTCAGATAGTTTCAGCTCCCATTTGGCGGTGAGTTCAGCAGATTTTAAATTTTCCGGAACTAAGCGAATTAGTTCAAAAGCTTTTTGGGTAGGTTTGATACTTTTCCCTTCTCGGATAATATAATGAGCGCGCACAAGTTTTTCGATAATATCGGCTCGGGTAGCAGGAGTTCCCAATCCACCGGCTTTTATCGAGATTTTCAATTTTTGGTCATCGATAAATTTTCCCGGATTTTCCATTGCCGAAAGTAAGGTTGCCTCGGTATAGTTGGCAGGTGGATTTGTTTTTCCAACTTTAAGATGGCATTTTATAATTTTAAATTTATCACCTTTTTTAAGATTTTTTAATGGTTGATCAATGATTTTTTCTTCATCTGTATCTAGCTCGGAGATCAGATTTGTAACAGTGCGCCAACCACTATTGATAGTCGATTTTCCACGGGAGATAAAGTTATGATTTTCTACTCGGGTAATTAATTTGAGGCTTTTAAACGTGTAATCCGGATA
>DAOWES010000113.1 GCA_030638385.1 Candidatus Cloacimonadota bacterium
GCTGAAGTTAAATTTCCTCTTTCCAGCTCCACTTCTATTCCCATCTCTTTTAAGCCCTCTGCCAGTGCTAAGCTGATAATAGAATAGGCATTGGTAATGCTACCTGAAAATCTGCCATCTATTGGTGCGATTACAGAATAAGTAACCTCTTGATCGTGTAATACTAATCGACCACCGGTTGGGCGTCGAACAAAACCGTATCCATATTTTTCCAAAGCCTTGAAGTCTACTTCTTTCTCTGCGGATTGGTTGTAGCCACAAGATGCAGTTGAAGGATTCCAATCATAAAAGCGAATAGTCGGAAGCGATTTCCCGGCAATGACTGCTTGCATAATTGCTTCGTCAATTGCCATGTTCTCTGCCGGAGAGAGCTTGCCCGACTTTAATATTCTCCATTTCATATAATTTTATCATCACTCCTTTTAATTCAGTATAATTCTATAAGCTATATATAATTAATAATTTAATCTTTTATTTAAAAATTAAGCATCTACAAGTCGGCTAAGATTCGGCTCTGAACAAAGTGAAGAACGATATCTACGAATCGGCTTTGCTTCAGAAAAACGATTTCGATCAAAACAATCATTAATTTCCAGCTTTCCTACTACTCACTTATGAAAGTCTTCGTCTCCGCTCAGACTGACAATGGTTTTCGATACAAAGCCATTGTTATTTGCCTCCTCTCTTCATAGGATAGCGTCGGGATGAGGCTTTACAAAACATTCAATCATACAAAAATCATTTAAACCAAACACTATGCCTGACTTCCTCTTTGCGATATGCAATGTTTGCCATATTGGCATCTTTCAACCTTTCCAAACTAAAAGCTTCGACATTAAAAGAAGCCATAACTGTTGCATGAACCATCGCTTTTTTCACAATATCTTCCTCAAAACTTTGCTTGCCGGCAATGTATCCCATAAACCCACCTGCAAAACTATCGCCTGCTCCGGTTGGATCTATTACATCTCTCACCGGATAAACGGGAGTGAAAAAATGATAATCTTTGTGAACCGCTAATGCACCATATTCTCCTCGCTTAACGACGATTAGCTCAGGCCCCATCTCAGCCGCTATATCGGCAGCTTTAAAGATGTTCCTTTCACCGGTTAGCATCTTAATCTCTTCTTCATTAATCAATAATATGGTCACACGTTTAATTACTTCCAGAAGCTCATCACGATTGCGCTCAATCCAAAAATTCATCGTATCACATGCACTAACCTTTACATTTGGCATCTGTTCCAACACACTTAATTGCAAAGAAGGATGGATATTCCCTAATAACAAATAATTGCAATCGCGATAATCTTCCGGCAAAATTGGGTTAAAATCTTCAAAAACATTTAGTTGTGTGTCGAGAGTTTCGACGCGATTAAAATCGTTGTAAACACCTCTCCACCTAAAAGTTTTTCCTTCCACGACCTCTAGTCCATCGATATTGATTCCGTTATGCTTTAATAGCTCGATATGCTCGGCAGGATAATCTGCTCCCACAACTCCCACGATTTTTGTTTCACAGAAATTCTTGCTGGCCATGGCAGCATAGTTTGCTGAACCGCCCAGGGCATTCTCAACCTCGCCGAAAGGTGTTTTCACTGAATCTAAAGCTACAGAACCTACAATTACTAAGCTCACTGTTTAACTCCGTTTATTCTTTTTCTTGAACGATGGCAGAATTTGATTTGGTTCCAAAAGAAAATCTCTGAATTTTTCAGTTTTCGGATTTGCCAAAAACTTGATAATCATAATCAAAACAACCAACAAAATAACCCTCACCAAGAAACTTGTCCAAGTAGAGAATTTGTTTTTATGTCTATTTTCAAATCTTTCTTCGATCTCTTTTTTAAAATCACTCATATTCCCTCCAAATGTTCTTTATAAACTTTCTAATCCGCGTTTAAATCTTTCCAAACCTTGTTTGATATTGTCCAAGCTATTGGCATAGGAGAAACGAACAAAGCCGGGTGCGCCAAAAGCAGATCCCGGAACAATTGCGATGTGATACTCTTTTAGTAAATATTCGCAAAGGTCGGCAGAGTTTTTAATATTTTTGTTATTATTATGGATGTAATAAGACACATCAGGCATCGCATAGAAAGCACCTTTTGGCTTTATGCATTTGATATTTGGAATATTGTTAAGCTCTGCAATGAGGATGTTACGTCTTTCCTGGAACTGCACACACATTTCCGAAACACTATCTTCGCAACTATTTAAAGCTACGATTGCTGCTTTTTGAGCGATAGAATTTACGCAGGAGGTGATGTGAGATTGAATTCTGCTGGCTGATTTGATTATGTCTGTAGGTCCGGCTGCATAGCCTAAACGCCAACCGGTCATCGCGTATGCTTTTGACACGCCATTGATGATCACTGTGTTTTCCTTCACTTCTTCTGAGATGCTGGCGATGGAGATGTGCTCGTTATCATCGTAGATAAGTTTTTCATAAATTTCATCGGAAATAATGAGGATATTATGCTTTAAACATACTTCTGCAATTCCCTCCAGTTCTTGTTTGTTATAAACAGACCCGGTTGGATTGTTTGGAGAGTTCAAAATCAATACTTTGGGGCTACTAAGATATTTGATCGCTTCCTCAAGCTGCACGGCTGTGATCTTGAAATCGTTTGCCATGGTAGTGGGCAATAGTACCGGAAGTGCATCTACCATCTCTACCTGGGAAGTATAGCTTACCCAATAAGGTGCGGGAATAATAACTTCATCGCGAGGATCGCAAACAGCCAATAAGATAAAAGCGATGGACGCTTTGGCACCCGGTGAAACCAAAATATCATTCGGATTACATTCCAGGTTATTATCTCTCTTTAGTTTGTTTGCAATTGCTTCACGCAACTCAATAATGCCAGAAGAAGCAGTATAGCGGGTAAAATCTTCATCGATTGCCTTTTTTGCTTCAGCCTTAACATTTTCCGGTGTATTAAAATCAGGTTCGCCTACACCAAAATTTATCACATCAATTCCTTCTGCTATCATGCTTTTTGCCAATGCCGAAACAGTTAATGTTGGCGATGGCTTGATAGCTTTTGCTCTGTGAGAAAGTCTTACACTCATCTCAATCTCCTTATTATCTATGTTTTTTTTGAGAATAATTTAATTTGAATCTGTTTCTGTCGATTCTGTGATTGTGTCGAAAGAGGTTATCTTCATTCCGGAGAATTTGATGTCATAAACAATTTTAAGCTGAGGTGAAGTTGTGTTTGTTTCATCATAATTTACCTTAGTGTAAATTCCCGAATCTTTTTCTCTTCCTTCAATAGAAATATTCCAATCTTGTGGCAGCTTAATATTTATGCCACTAAAACGAGAATAAATCTTTATAGTCATTTCATTTCCGGCTATGGTGGCTGCCCGTAGATCCAAATTCATGCTTCCGAACAAAAGAGCATAAGATTTGTCTGTCAGCTCTTTTGTGGCAAGTGGAGTTTCTATATTACCAAATACCGTAACTTTCCGGTAGGTTGAAAGTTTGATAATATTCTTGATGAATCTTATCGTTATTGTTCCTATACAAACAAAAAAGATGAATTTCAATAATTTCTTCATTGCATCCTTCCTCGTTTTATGGGGAATTATTTTACCACAATTTTGGCAATGTCAGCAACTTTATAGAATAAAGTTTGGATTAATGCCAACAGCGCATATCTATTTTGCTTGAGAGTTTCATCTTCGGCATTTACCATCACATTATCAAAGAATTGATCTATCTTTTCTCCAAAATTAACCAAACGTTCCATTACCTTAACATAATCTTTGGAAACTAAATATTTATCTATTTCCGGTTGCAATACTTGATAACTTTCATAAAGATCTTTCTCTGCTTCCGCTTCAAGTAATTCCGGCTTTATTTCGATGATATTGTCTGCTTTGGCGATGATGTTACTTACTCGCTTAAACCCAATTACCAGTTTGGTGAAATCTTCCTTTTGCTTAAATTTCTGCAAATCGCCGGCACGTTGTTTGATATCTGCAATATCAGAGAAATCGACATGCATTACACTTTCCATGACATCATGGTCGATATTGTTCTCTTTTAATAACCAGCCTACGCGTTGCTTAAAGAAATCATAAACAAGTTCGCGATTGTGATTTTTTCTTTCCAATTTATCGGCAAGTTCAGTA
>DAOWES010000252.1 GCA_030638385.1 Candidatus Cloacimonadota bacterium
CCGGCGCCGGAAGTGTGGCTCGGGTTGTTAGAAATCAGGGTGGTACAAATTTCTTTGATTTGATAATGCAAGTTGATGAAACAAATAAATATGTGTGGCGAGCTGTTGCTATCAAGATGATTTTTGAAAACGAAAAGGATATTTTTGGTAAGAAGTTTGAAAGACAAACATCAATTTTGGATGAAGTGAAATTTGTTAATATTAGCCTAAATGGGCATTACAAAATTGATGAATGGGCAAAATGTCAGGGAACAAATATTAGCCAAGTTTGGCAGATGAATCCTTGGATAAAGCTATATAAACGTACTCGTAGGAAATACTCAGCTGTAACTGATGTTGTGCTGCCGCCGGGAAAATATACGATTACTATTCCCAAAAATGTGGATGGTGATGTTGTGAAAATTGCTAGTTTGGAAAAACAGTTTCAAAAAAAGAATGCCGGTTACTTTGTTGAACACATTGTAAAAAGAGGCGATAATCTTTACGAAATTGCCCGAAAATATAAAACAACTGTTGGCAAAATCAAAAGTATTAATGGATTAACTTCAAATACTATTCATCCTGGGAAAAAGCTAAAGCTCTACGGCTCTCCGGCTGCATCAAAGACTAAATATTATGTTGTGAAGAAAGGGGACTCGGTGGGGAGAATTGCCTCTAGATTGGGTGTGAAAAGTTCAAAGTTAATTGCTTTGAATAAGTTAACCAAAAAAAGTGATGTGGTTCTGATCTATCCGGGGCAAAAGCTCTCTTATTAGTGTAACTATTAACGCTTGAATCGTTTTATGAATATCTCTAAAAATATCCGAAAAATGCAGATATCAGATCTTCCCGAAGTTTTAAAGATCGAGACAGAATTATTTTCTGATGTTTGGACGGAGCAGATGTTTGTAGAGGAGATAAATACACAAGTGAGCTATGTGTTGGAGCTTGATAATGAGATTGCAGGTTATATTTGTGGTTGGAAATTATACGATGAATTTAATATTACAAATGTAGCTGTTAGCAAAAAGTATCAGCAAAAAGGTTATGGCAAACTTTTGGTTGATTTTATTATCACCGAAATCGCCAAAGAAAATTTTCATATTCTATTTTTGGAAGTGAGAGAATCAAATTTAGCTGCCATAAAACTTTACGAGAGAGTTGGTTTTAATGAAGTTGGCAGGCGAAAAAAATATTATAAAAATCCAACAGAAGATGCAATTTTGATGAATTTAAATAACAAGATAAATATTGAGAAGGAAGATAATGAAAGGTAAATTTATTACATTTGAAGGAATCGAAGGTTGTGGCAAATCTACTCAAGCAAAATTGCTGGGAAAATATTTTGCTGCACAAGGTTATGACATATTGCAAACTCGTGAACCGGGAGGACCAAAGATTTCCGAAGCTATTAGAGATGTGCTTTTAAGTATAGATAATATGGAAATGCTACCGGAAACGGAGATGCTGCTTTATATGGCTAGCAGAAGTCAACATACGGGAGAGTGGATAATTCCGGCTTTGAAGGAAGGTAAAATTGTCATTTCAGATAGATTTTACGACTCAACTATCGCCTATCAAGGTGCTGCCAGAAATATCGATTCGAACATAATTGACACAATTCGAGAATATGCGACTTATGGTTTGGTTCCCGAGATTACAATACTAATCGACCTTCCGGTTGAGATTGGCTTTTCCCGAATTTCAACGCGAGAAATTGATAGATTGGAACAAGAATCAATCAGCTTTCATAAAAAGGTTAGAGATGGTTTTTTGGCACTTGCTAAAAAGCATAGCGATAGATTTATAGTGATTAACGGAGATCAGAGTGTTGACGCAATTCATGCTGAGATTGTGGAGAAAATTTCAAAATTAATGAGGTTAGGCAGATGAAGATGAACAGAAGTAAAATAATTTTATCAGTAAGCGTAATTGGCTGGATATTAATAGCTGTAATATTATTTGGGACTGCAAAAGTTAGTGCCAGTAATAATGAAAACGCCGAAAATATTTATAAAAAGATGCGATTATTCACTGAGGTTTTCGCAAAAGTTAGAGATAATTATGTAGAAGAATTAACAGA
>DAOWES010000115.1 GCA_030638385.1 Candidatus Cloacimonadota bacterium
AAAGATGGTGTTATTGCCGATTTTCAAGTAACCGAATTGATGTTGAGAAATCTGATATTACGAGCCCAGAAAAAAAGATTCCTTATCAAACCAAGAGTTTTGGTTTGTGTTCCTTCCGGGATTACAGAAGTGGAAAAACGTGCCGTACGTGATAGTGCTATTCACGCCGGAGCACGAGAAGTTCATTTGATATCTGAGCCTATTGCAGCAGCAATTGGAGCAGAACTTCTCATCGATAAACCTCAAGGTAACCTGGTTATGGATATAGGTGGCGGTACTACAGAAATTGCCATTATCTCTCTTTCTCATATTGTAGTACACTCTTCCATTCGTGTTGGTGGCGATAAGATGGATACGGCAATTGTAAATTATCTTCGCAAACGGAGTAATATCTTTATTGGTATTCAAACAGCTGAGAGAATTAAGAAGCAAATTGGCTCTGCCTATCCTTTGGAAGAAGAGTTAAAAATGGAAGTACGTGGTAGAGATATTATCACAGGCTATCCTATCACTATCGAAATTGGTTCTGAGGAGATACGCAAAGCATTAAGTGAAACCATTACTCTCATGGTGGATGCTGTGAAAAGATTATTTGAAAAAACAGCTCCGGAACTTGCCGCTGATATTGCCGAAAGAGGAATTATTCTCACCGGTGGTGGTGCGTTCCTAAGAGGTTTGGATAAACGTATTCAAGAGGCTGTCGATCTCCCTGTTCATGTACATAGCGAAGCTCTTACTTGTGTTCTTAATGGTTGTGGCCAAGTGCTTGATGATTTGGAAAATTACCAGGAAGTACTGATTCGCAAAATTGAAGATTAATGCTAAATAAAAATGTTTTATTTGTAATTTTACTTCTGCTCTCTTTCTTCTTCCAAATGGGTGGAACGGAAGCAAGAGAGCAGAAAGCTCTCTTTTTTAGCAAATTTGTTTTTTTCCCATTTATTAACTCTCTCAACTCAATTTTCGAAATAATTGAAGTAAAAGAGGAAAATATTCAATTAGCTAATGCTTTGGCCAGAAAGCAGATTAAAATAGTTAAATTACAAAATGCGCTTCATGATCAAGAAAATATAAAAGTTCAGTTTGAAACAGATCAAACAGAATTTATTTTGGCCAATGTTATTGCCTATTCCGGAAATTCCCAAGAGAAAAATCTCATTGTCAATAAAGGCTCTAAAGATGGAGTCGAAAAGGGATTTCCAGTGATCTCTACCAATGGAATTGTGGGTAAGGTAGTGATTGTCTCACGCAATTATTCGGTAGTATTACCATTCAACCATTCTACTTTTCGATTAGGTGTGATGTTAAAGCGAAATTCCTTACAAGGATTATTGAAATCTGATATTTATGGGAATGTTGCAATGACAATGTTACGCCAAGCCTCAGATATAAACGTTGGAGATACGCTTATTACTTCCGATATTTCAAGTATTTTCCCCAAAGGATTCCCGATAGGTGTTGTAAATAATATTCAACCGGAAAGTGATGGTGTGAATATGAAAGCGATGATAACTCCTTTTGAAGTTATCGGCCAGTTAGATCAGATAATTGTAGTAAATTATAAAAAGGATATTAGTTATGAAGAAGAAATTGATAACAGTAAGTGATATTGAATATTTAAGAATACCGTTAAAAACACGAATTTTAAGTTCAGATGATGATATTGTGCAAATAATTAAGGAATATGCGGCCGATCAATTTGAAGCCGGAGATATTATTACCATTAGTGAAAGTCCATTAGCAATTACTCAAGGAAGAGCAATTCCTGTAGATGAGCTTAAGGTAGGATTATTAGCGAAAGTGTTATGGCGATTTGTTTCTAACGTGGAATATGGAATTGGCTTACGAGCACCGGAAAGCATGCAATGTGCAATTGATGAATGCGGTTCTGCCAGAATATTGTTTGCTGCATTTGTGGGAGGATTGGCCAGATTTATTGGCAGACGTGGAAAAGGAGATTTTTATCGACTTGCCGGAATGCAAGCAGCATTGATAGACGCTGCCTCTACTTCACCGGTACCTCCTTATGAGAAATGTGTTATCAAAGGACCAATAAATCCTGGAAAAGAAGCTCAACGCGTGGCGGATGAATTTGGCATTGAAGCAGCTGTGATGGATATTAATGATATTGGTGGCTGTTGGATGATAGGTGGTTCTAAAAATGCCAATAAAGAGTTTTTGGAAAAAGTGATGAAAGATAATCCTCAAGGTCAAGGTGATGAACTAACTCCTATTTGTATTATTAGGAAAGCTTTATAGATGAGAACACTGAAATTAATTATTTGGGGAGTAATTAGCTTATATTTTCAAATTTTGATTTCCCCTAAATTGGTAATTGGAGGGATAATGCCAAATATTCTTTTGGCTTATCTCATTTTTGTTAGCATAAATTTGTCTTCTACTCCGGCTTTGCTGATCTCTTTTTTTGTAGGATTAATTGTTGATGTACTCCAGCCTTCAATGTTTGGAGCTTATACTTCAATCTTTATAATTATCTCTTTTATCATTATTCAATTCCATATGAATTTGGATAAAACACAGATTCTTTTGGTTCTTCTTAGTATTGTGCTAATCAATTTTATCTATTCTTTTTTAATTTCGTTGTTCTATTTTTTCCAAACAGAATTTACCTTAAATCTTTTCTTAAATACCTTTTTCGCTTTTCTTTACAATTCTGGCTTTTCATTAGTTTTCCTATATCTTTTTGTATTGATAGATAAACTGAAAATTGGATTTCATGACTAAAGCCAAAACAAATTCTCGATTACTGATTTTTATTTTGATAGTAGTATTAGGAATTCTATTAAGCTCCTTATTTAATCTGCAGATTATTCAAGGTGCAAATTATGCCCTCATTGCTGAAAAGAACTTTCTTCGTATAAAAAGCCTACCTCCTGTTCGGGGCGAGATTTATGACCGAAATTATCTTCCCATAGCTGTGAATAAGCCAAGTATAAACCTCTACATCAGTCCTGGTAATATCATCAATCGGGATAGTGTTTCGGTATTTGTTAGTCAGCAATTCGATGTTAAATTAGAAAAGATTAAGAAAATAATTTATAAAAATAGATTTAGATTATACAATGAAGTGCTTTTGGTGCAAGACGTAAACTATCTGCAAGTGGTAAATGTTTCAGAAAAATTTGATGAATATCCTTCTTTGGAATTTAAAACGGAAAACAAGCGAGAATACGCCTACAATAATCATTTTACAGGTTATGTAGGGAGAATTTCAGAGACGGAATATGAGAAGAGAAAAGAGCGGGGATATTCTATAAATAGCCTTATCGGAAAAAATGGCTTGGAAAAATATTACGAAGAAAAACTTCGCGGTGAGAATGGATATCATATTTTGCAAGTGGATGCAAGCGGCAAGAGCTTAAAATTCTTTAAACACAATTTGCACAAAGCTCCGGCTCATGGCGTAGATATGATTCTTACCATTGATAATGAATTGCAAAACTATATCTCTAGCATTATGCCAAAAGATATTCCCGGAGCTGCCGTGGTAATGGATGCACGCTCCGGTGAAATTTTGGCGTATGTAAGCAAGCCTGATTTTGATCAAAATATGTTTATCGGAAATCTTTCAGCAAAAGATTGGAATCGTTTGATGAATGATCCAAACACACCAATGTTGGATAGAATAATTCATGGGACATATCCGCCCGGATCTGTTTTTAAAACAATTACCGCTTTACTTGGCTTACAGAAAGGTATAATAGATAAGGACACAAAATTGGCACACTGTGATGGCGGAATGCAGATAGGTAATAGGTATTTCAAATGCTGGCATAAACATGGGCATGGTAAGCTTAATGTAGTTGATGCTATCAAATATTCCTGCGATGTTTTCTTTTATGACCTTTCTCTGAAACTTGAGTTGGAAGAATTTGGTCGTTTTACGAAACAGAATTTTCTTACCAATAAAACAGGTGTAGATCTTCCCGGTGAGCGTGATGGATTTTTCCCAACTAAACAATGGTATGTGGATCATTATGGAAAATATGTGAACATTCTTGGACAAAAAGTAAATCTCTCTATTGGGCAAGGCGAGCTCTTGGTTACACCTCTGGAAGTTTGCGCTCACTATGCGACCATAGCTTCAGATGGTCTTTGGCGTCAACCGCACATGTTGAAGAGATTTATCAAAGATCAATATGAAGAGGATTTTATTTATGAAGAGTTGCGTTTACCATCGAGTAGAGAACATCTGGCAATTGTGCAGGACGCTTTGTATCAAACTGTGAATGGAAGATATGGAACCGGAACAGCAGCGAGTTTGCCGAATGTAGCGGTTTATGGAAAAACCGGATCGGCCGAAAATCATATGGGGAAAACAACTCATGCCTGGTTTGCCGGTTATGCAAGTTGGGAGAATCCGGAAATTGCCTTTTGCATATTTTTGGAAAATGGCGGACATGGTGGAAGTGCAGCAGCTCCCATTGCCCGAAAGATTGTACAGCTTTACGATAAAATTAGGCAGGAAAATTAATGATTAATTTAAAACAATTTAACTGGGTGATTTTATTGATGTTAATTGTGATAATGCTACTGGGAGTAGTAGCAATTTACACAGCTTCTTCAACCAAAACAGAATCTGGTTTTGAAATGAAAAATTACTATTTGAAACAACTTGTTTGGATATTGATTGCTCTCGTTGCCTTAGTTACAATTCAGTTTATTCCAGGGGCAATCTTTGACCTTTTGATCTTACCGGGGTATATTCTAGCCAATTTATTGTTGGTGATTGTGCTATTTATGCCGGAAATAAACGGTTCTCATCGCTGGATTTCATTTAGTTGGATAAATTTTCAGCCCTCTGAATTGGCAAAAATTACTTCAATCTTGCTGATGTCGAAATTGATAGGAAAACATCAGCTTTCCGAAGCCGGTATTCTTTTGCGTTCTTTTGCAGTAATCTTACCTCCTGTGATACTGATATTATTGGAACCTGACCTTGGTACTTCCATCATCTTTTTTGTAATAATGTTCGCCATTTTGGCAGTTTCAGAATTACCTCTCTTTTATTTGCTGATAATGGCGAGTCCCATTTTTAGCATTATCACATCTTTTTCCATTCCGCTTTTTATAATCTATATTCTTGTTTTGGTTTTTGTGCTTTACCGAACACGTTTAGCAAATATCATTATTGGGTTTGTAGTTGCCATTAATTCATTCATTGCTTTATTAACTCCTTTTATTTGGAGAGGATTAAAAGAGTATCAGCAAAATAGAATTCTCACATTTATCGATCCTGCGCGTGATCCGTTTGGTGCCGGATATCACATCATTCAGTCCAAAATTGCTATTGGCTCGGGTGGTTTTAGTGGAAAAGGCTGGTTGTTGGGCACTCAGAAAAATCTTAATTTTTTACCTGAACACCACACTGATTTTATTTTTTCGGTGATAGGTGAAGAATTTGGATTTTTAGGTTGCACGTTTATTCTGATACTATATTTTTTGTTCCTAATACAGATTGCGAAAAGTGTGAGCGACCTGAATCGTAATGAAAATCGTTACGCAGTTGTAGGCTTTTTAGCTTATCTCACATTTCAACTTTTCGTTAATATTGGAATGAATATCGGAATTGTTCCTGCTACAGGAATTCCTTTGCCATTCATTAGTTACGGAGGCTCCAATCTGCTTATCAATGTGATCGCGATGGGAGTGATATTGAAATATTTAAATGAGAGAAGTGTTTTTGTGTGAGGGAATTATGAGAATAAATGTTAAAGTTTTGTTTATTCGATTCAGCTTTCTTTTATTGGTCGCTTTTATGCTATCCAGCTGCTTTCTTGGTTCAATCTCAGATTTTTCGGAAAAGGATATCAGAGATAATGAAAATGAAATTTATAATTGCAGTTTTGAGCAGGGAGAATATGGCATCAATAATTTCCCCGATGGCTGGTTTTCTTTAGATAGCAAAGAAGGTGAAATTGTTTGGGAAAATACGGTTTCTCAAGATGGCAATAAATCCATTAAGATTAATGGAAAGCATGATGCTTCCATTATTTCGGAAGCATTTAACATCAATCCTGCCGGAGTCTATTATTCCAGATGTTTTGCCAAAACAAAAGATAATCTTGCGTTACCGGTAAGGATCTCATTTATTGCATTTAATAAAAATGGTAAGAAAGTAGGTAAATTTTCACGTACAACCGTGGTTTCTGATAAATGGATTCCGGTGAATATTACGACCGGTTTTTTTAATGGCTCGGCAGTTTTTGGAAGATTGGTAATTACTGTTAAAGCTCAAAAAGATTATCCCGTTTGGTTGGATAATGTCGGAAATTTCAAGGTATATGAGATAAAATAATAGAAAAAATATATGTGGAGGAAAAATGAGTAATTATATTTATGATAACGAAAAGTTCTGTGTTCCTGTAACAAAAGCAGAACCACTTGCTTCAATTCAATTTATTATTGATGATTTTAAGCAGAAGAAAATTACTTTCTGTATCGATGGAGAAGGTGAAGCTTGGGAAATTTGGAGATATGTAGAGGAAGGCGATAGCGACAAAATTAAGAAAAAAGGCGCGCCGTAAGATCCAAAATATTTATATGTAGATGGTGAAGAAGTTACTGGTTACGATAAAGCATAATCTATTTGGAATATAAAAAAAATGGCAACTCTTAAGAGTTGCCATTTTTTTTATATTCCAAATAGATTATGCTTTATCGTAACCAGTAACTTC
>DAOWES010000169.1 GCA_030638385.1 Candidatus Cloacimonadota bacterium
TGAAGAAATTGTGAAAAAAGGAATTAAAATCTGTGAAGAAGCAATTTCAAAACGTGATATCAAATTTAAGAAATATCTGGTTTTAGATGAATATGAGAAAATTGTACCTGAAGATTTAGGTGGAAAACAGAAGGAAATTCTAACATATTTCCTAAACAAGCCTTGGCAAACTTCGGTTAATAACAGAGACATAATTTAGTGAGAAGTAATTTCGGCAACATTATCCTTTTTTTATACTAATGCCGATATTGCCTTCCTTAATATTTCCCATAATTTTTGTAAGTGTAGATAATAAGAGATAATATTACCTACACTTACTGAGTTCTGTATTATTACAATATTCTTCGGAAAATCACCTTTGAAAAAGAATTAAAATTTTTCCGCCTAAATTGTTTAAAAAACTCGATAATAATAGTGAGAAAATTTATGAAAGACGAGAATATATTTACCGTTTCGGAAGTGAACCGACATATTCGCAATGTAGTGGAATCAAATATTCCTACTTTGTATGTAGAAGGAGAAATCGCCAACTACACACATCACCGCTCAGGTCATATCTATTTTTCTTTGAAAGATATGAATAGCACCCTGCGCTGTGTATTTTTCAAAGGTAATAACCTTCACTTAAAGTTCAAACCCAAAGAAGGCGACAAAGTTGTTTGTTTGGGAAATGTATCTGTTTATGAACGTGGTGGGAGCTATCAGTTAAATGTTCAAAAAATGCTACCCTCCGGCATTGGAGAATTACAGCAAAAGTTCGAAGCGTTAAAGAAAAAGTTATTAGCAGAAGGATTATTTGACGAATCTCACAAAAAACTAATCCCCAAATTTCCGCAAACAGTAGGCGTGGTAACTTCGGCAACCGGAGCAGCCATCCAAGATATTCGTAATGTCATTGTCCGAAGATTTCCCTGTAAGATATCATTATATCCGGCCACTGTTCAGGGCGAAAATGCTGCCCAACAAATCATCGAAGGGATCAAATATTTTAATGAGAACAAAGTAGATGTATTGATCGTAGGAAGAGGTGGTGGCTCACAAGAAGATCTGTTTTGCTTCAATGATGAAGAGTTAGCACGTACGATTTTTGCTTCGGAAGTTCCGATTATTTCGGCAGTGGGACATGAGATAGATTTTACAATTAGCGATTTCGTGGCAGACTTGAGAGCTCCAACGCCTTCTGCCGCCGCAGAATTAGCTGTGCCGGATAAAGTAGAGCTACAAAACCGGATTAAGGCGCTTACAGATAAAATCAGTTCCAACACCAAACACCTGCTTTACGAATATAAATTGGCACTACACGAGCTTGATAGCAGATTATACAAACATCATCCCCAAAACATCATTTCCAAAATGCAAAAACATTTTGAAAATGCCTTAATGCGATTCCAACATCTTACAAAAAATGAAATTGATAAGAGAAAACATAAATTGGAAATTCTAAAAAATGAATTAAAAGAACTCTCTCCAAATGAGATATTAAAGCGTGGCTATAGCTTTGTACGCTTACAAAAAAAATTACTGAAATCCATTAATGAAATTAAGAATGGAGATAAAATTGAGATTATATTGGCTGATGGCAAATGCCAAGCTGAAATATTGGAAATTGAACATGAAAGCCAATAAAATAGTTATCTTCATAATCTTACTCATTTTATCATCTACGGCTTTTGCTCAAATAAAAGCTGTTTGGCTTCCTGTTTGGGATTTTTCATCAGCTGAAAAAATTGATCACGCAATTGCCAATTGTAAAAAATATGGGATTACACATATTATTGCTCAAACTCGTTATCGTGGCGATACGATGTATGTTTCCAATAGACGCAATAAAGCTTATCCGAATGCAGAAAAACCATCTTATTTACTTACAAATAATTTTGATCCTCTCCAATACCTAATTGATAATGCCGGTGAAATTAAAATATTTGCCTGGGTAACAACTTTTGTAATTACTCCACATAAATTAAACAATCTCGATCCGGAACACATCTACTTTAATCAACCGGAATGGATTACAGCAGATTTCACCAACACAAAAATGAATCATGAAACTTATGAAGGAGCCTTTCTGGATCCGGGTTTACCCGAAGTTCAAACTTATACAAAAAATGTAATTTTGGATATTGCTGCTAACTATAAAATCGATGGAATTCAACTAGACTATATTCGTTATCCGGATAGATATTTTGGATTAAACAAAGCAGCCCGAAAAAATTACAAAGAAGCAGTTCAATTTGAAGATGCTGATAGTTGGCTAAAATGGAAAGAAGAGCAGATCAATAAATTTGTAAAATCCATTTACGAAGAAATAAAAAAAATATCTCCCGAGCTCACGCTTTCTGCTGCTGTAATTGCCAACCCCGATAATGCGATCGAGAGATTTTCGCAAAATTGGTTCACCTGGTTGGAAAATGAATATATCGACCTTGTTTTCCCAATGGCTTATACAACTTCCAATGCCGGTTTAAATGGGATGTATCAAGTTTACCCAAAGAATTTCCAATCAAAGATTGTTCCCGGATTACGAGCTTGGAGTCCCAATAATTCATATCCTGTTGCCCATATTAATGATAAAATTGATATTACTTTGAAATACGATTTTGCCGGCATTGCTTTTTTTAGCTATAGTGGCATGGTTAAAAATAACTATTTTGATAAATTAAAGATTAAGGATTAAACAATGAGAATCGATCTACTTTTGAACAAATTATGTTTAGTGAAAACCAGAACAATTGCCAAAAAAGCTTGCGATAAAGGTTTGGTGAAATTAAACGATAAAATTGCAAAATCCAGTTCTAATGTTACTGAAAATGATATTATCGAATATCAAATTTACGGGTATATGAACATACTTAAGATTTTACAACTTCCCAAAGGAAATATATCTAAAGTTCAAACAGTTGATTTTTATGAAATAATTACACGAAAACGAATGGAATTATCTGAATAATTATAAACTATTTATTCCCATTTCATTTTCACCACGAAATCCCTAAGCCCCAAAGTTCCCTAAAAGATTAATTTTGTATCTGTTTAAACTACAACAATATATCTTCTTTGTGTTCTTCGTGCTTTCGGGTCTTTGTGGTAACCTCTTTCCCCATCTCGTCACATTGAGGCTTGCCAGCCTCTGGATGGTATTCTCTCACGTTGTTCTCATGAAATGTCTATTTGGAATGATGAACAATTTCTAGGTAGATCTTCTTATATCGTATTGAATTCTAATTGACAAATAAATGCTAAAATCCTTTCTGAATCAAAAAATAATGATCGAGTTTACTTATGAAAGAGAATAAATATAATCTAATTTTAAGCAATCTCAAGCTTGGTAATAAAGAATTCGTGAAAGCTGAAATCAATAAATTACACGCTGGAGATATTGCTATCCTGATAAATGCTTTCCCCCGCGAATACCAGCTTGATCTATTTAAATTACTTGATAATGAGCTAGCTTCGAATGTACTTCCAAACTTATTTAGCGATATTCAGGAACAAATATTAAGTGTAATTCCGCCAAACCGTCTAATTAATATTATTGATGAAATGGAATCTGATGAAGCGGTAGATATCCTTTCTGATTTGGAAGATGATTTATCTAAAAAAGTACTGGATAATATCAATAAAGAAGATTCCGAAGATATCAGAAGATTGATGGCTTATGATGAGGAATCTGCCGGTGGCTTGATGCAAAGCGAGTTCATCGCGGTAGAAACGCAAATGAAACGTGATGAAATAATTGAATTTATCCGTGAGAATCATACTGATGTCGAAAATCTTCATTATGTGTTTGTAATTGATACTGAAAAAAAATTGGTAGGAATTTTGGAAATTACCAGTTTACTTTTGGCAAAGAAAAATTCAATCGCTTCTTCGATTATGGAAAAAAAGGAATTATTTGTAGCCAATGTGAATATGGATCAGGAACAAGTAGCACATATCTTTCGTAAATATGATCTCTATATCCTACCGGTTGTTGATGATAATAATCTGTTATTAGGGCGAATAACGGTTGATGATATTATCGATGTAATTGACGAAGAGGCTTCTGAAGATGCTTATAAAATGGTTGGTTTGGAAAGTGAAGACAAAGTATTTACAACTCCCTTAAGCTCTGTAAAAAAACGTTTACCCTGGCTCGCCTTAAATCTAATGACAGCTCTTTTAGTTTCTTCTGTAGTAGGGATTTTTGAAAACACAATATCACAACTCTCTTTTCTGGCAGTATTAATGCCAATTGTTGCCGGCTTAGGCGGTAACTCCGGAATTCAAACTCTCACTGTAATCATCCGAGGTATCGCTTTGGGAGAGCTAACAATTCATAACACCAGAAAAGCAATTTTCAAAGAAGTTACAGTTGCTGTTATCAATGGAATCCTGATAGGATCAACTGCTATGTTAATAGCTTATCTGCTAAAAAGCGATCTTATGCTGGGCGTGGTACTGGGCTGTGCCATGGTTTGCAACATGCTTATTGCCGGTCTGGTTGGCTCCATTATTCCCATTATCATGAAATCTCTCAAGATAGATCCGGCTCTTGCTTCCAGCGTTATAATTACCATGCTCACCGACATTGGTGGTTTCGCATCATTTTTAGGATTAGCTTCTATTCTCTTAGTCTAATCATTAAATGCTATTAACAGAGAATAAAGATCCTTGGAAATCCTGGTAGGTTTGCCATTTTTCACAAACACGCCTTTTACGTAGGCAATATTGCAAAGATTACCGGAAGAATCAATTATCTCTTGCTTCCAAACAGAAGTAGCTCGGGAAGCTTTATCTATCTTAGTAATGATGGTAACTTTTTCGCCCATTGGTAAACTTTGCTTAAAGCTTAATTGAATCTCGGTAAGGTATATTTGAATCCCAAGTTCATTTAATCTATGCACCGACAAGTTCATCTTTTCCAAAGATTCCGCTCTTGCTTCCTCATAATAATGCAAATAATTTGCATTATTCAAATGACCATATATGTCGCATTCATAGCCAAATACTTTGCGTTTATATTCCATAATTTTCCTCATGTTTTTTTTTAATACTTCCGAAAATATTATGAAGTTAATATCTGGCAAGTATGAATATATGACAACTGAATAGTTAACGAACTCGTAAAAA
>DAOWES010000128.1 GCA_030638385.1 Candidatus Cloacimonadota bacterium
ATCGAGATCGTTCTTCACTTTGTTCAGAGCCGACTCGTAGCTGATTCGTAGCCGACAGTCGAGATCGTTTTGCTAAAGCAAAGCCGACTCGCAGAAGGCCGGGATGAGGTCAAATTTGCTCGAAATCGTTTTTCCTCTTTCTCATGCTAGAAGAAGTTCTGCCTAATTAAAAAAACTACGCATTCAACGGCTCACCATGACAAGATCAAGCTATTATGCAGAACTCAAATCCTCTCCTTTCAAAAGAATTAAGAGAAGTTATTATTCTGATATATCTACGAATCTTAGGTGGATTTTTTCGGGTTGACAGATTTACACCTCAAAACAAGATATTTTAACAAAAAATTCAAGGATGTATAAATGAAATTGAATGTAATAGATTATTTTATTTCGCTAGTAAAAATTGATAGCGAATCTAAAAATGAAAAAGCAGTAGCAGAGCAACTTGCCAAAGATTTACAAGAGCTTGGAGCTGAAATAAAATTTGATAATGCAAACGAGAAAACCGGCGGAAATGTGGGAAATCTCTATGGATATTTCCCGGGAAATATCGACAAAACCCCAATTCTGTTTTGCGCTCACATGGATACAGTTGTTCCCGGCATTGGTGTGAAACCACAAATTAAAGAAGATCGAATTGTTTCCGATGGTACCACTGTTTTGGGTGCTGATGATAAAAGCGGTATTGCCGAAATTATTTGCGGAATCAATGAGATTTTATCTGAAGGAAAAGATCACGCCCCTATCGAAGTGCTTTTCACTATTTCGGAAGAAATTGGTTTATTGGGAGCCAAGCGCCTTGATTATTCAATGATTAAATCTAAAATTGGTTATGCTTTAGATAGCCATGCTGTAGGTGAATTGACTATTGGAGCACCTTCTCAAAACAATTTAAAAATTACTATTCATGGAAAAAAATCTCACGCCGGTGCAGCTCCCGAAGAGGGAGTAAATGCCATTCAGATAGCAGCAAAAGCAATTGCCAAAATGCCAATGGGCAGAATTGATGAAGAAACAACCTGCAACATTGGAATTATCAATGGTGGTAATGCCACAAACATTGTACCGGATTGTGTAAAAATTCAAGGAGAAGCGAGAAGTCATAATCCTGAAAAATTACAAAAAGTAACCGACCAAATGGTTGCCGCCATAAATGATACTGTTAAGGATTTTAAACTGGGAGATTTCAAAGCAACAGCCGATATCAATGTAGAGACAGAATATCATGCTTTCCTTTTATCAGAAGATGATCCTGTGGTAAAACTTTCCAATGCAGCTTGCCAAAACATTGGCATAACACCAAAAACCAATGTTGGTGGTGGTGGAAGCGATGTGAACATCTTTAACAAAAATGGTTTGAAAATGGCTATCTGCGGTTCAGGAATGGAAAATGTTCATACCGTAGATGAATTCATTAAACTTGATTCATTAACAACGGGTACCGCTTGGGTAAAAGCTATTATCGAAGAATATTCGAAATAGTAAAGAAGTGAGAACCTAGATTAAGAATAGATGAAAATATAAATGGAGAAAAAATGAAAATAGCAATTATAGGCTATGGCCAAATGGGAAAACTTCTTGAGAGTTTGGCACCTGCAAATGATATTGAAGTCGTTGCCATAATCGACCCCAAGCTAAATAATGAAATTTCTGCCGAAACTATTTCTGAAGCAGATGTTTGCATAGATTTCACGATTCCCTCAACGGCTGTAGATAATGCGGAAAAAATTGCCAAACTTGGTAAAAACTTGGTTATCGGCACCACCGGTTGGCTTTCCGAGCTTCCCAAAATTAGAGAAATTGCCACTGAAAATAAAGTTGGAATAATTTATGGTTCAAATTTTTCGGTTGGAATGAATACCTTTTTTCACATTGTGGAAAATGCAGCCAAGCTAGCAAATTCGTTGGATGAATACGACCTATTCGGCTACGAGCTGCATCATAACAAAAAGCAAGACAGCCCCTCCGGAACCGCAAAAACTCTAACTGATATTGTGCTAAAAAATATTAACCGAAAAGAACAGGCTCAATTCGATAAGTTAGACCGAAAAATTCAGGAAAACGAATTTCATTTTGCCAGTATTCGCTCCGGCAATATCCCGGGTACTCATGTAATCGGCTTTGATTCCACAGCCGACACGATTGAGCTAAAACACACTGCCCGAAATCGGGAGGGTTTTGCCATTGGTGCGTTGAAAGCAGCTAACTGGATTAATAATAAACAAGGCATATATGATTTCAAAAATATATTCTTTGAGATGTTGATGGCTAAATGAAACAATTAAATTTTGTCAAAATACAAGCTCAGGGAAATGATTATCTTTTTTTTGATTTCCGAGGTAAAATTTTTCCTTTAATTAATCTGGAAAAGTTGGCCAAAAGCATTAGCGATCGTCATTTTGGTGTAGGCTCAGACGGAATTGTACTAATTTTGGATGATGCTTCTAATGATGCTTTCATGCGCATCTTTAATGCTGACGGTTCGGAAGCAAAAATGTGCGGCTCTGCTCTTCGATGCGTAACCGCTTATTTGCATGAACAAAATAGTTCGCAAAAAGATTTTCAGATCAACACCTTAGCCGGAGAAAAAACAGGTTCCGTACTTCCTGACGGAAAGATTAAAGTAAACTTAGGTAAAGCG
>DAOWES010000207.1 GCA_030638385.1 Candidatus Cloacimonadota bacterium
GAAAAACTAAAATGATAATAGCCTGCATTCAATATGTAATGTGGGCTTTTTTATTGATATTGTAATAAGATGAGAAAGAGGTTAGCACAAAAATTTATACGCCTCAGGTGTACACAAAGAAGAGACGAGATAGAAAGAAAAGCCACCCTGAATTTGTCACCCTGAGCGGAGACGAAGGATGTGTCTAGTCCTAAAATAGTGGACTCATATTTCTACTAATTCACTTTTTTTTCTATGCTGCCATGTATACTTCATATGGTGTTTTATATCCTAGAGCAGCATGTATTCTTTGCTTATTGTAGCTTTGCAAGAAAAGTTTGAATTCAGATTTTACATCTTGAATGCCATTAAATACTTTTTTAAAACCATATTCATGCTTTAAGGTATTGAAAATCCTTTCTGCCTGTGCATTATCATAGCATTTAGCTTTTCCTGTCATACTTATTTGCATACCATTATTGATTAAATACTTCGTGTATTCATTACTAGTGTACTGAACTCCATGATCACTGTGATGAATAGCATTTGCTGGTAATTTGAATTTCTTCAGAACCATTTTCAATGCTTTGAGTGAACTATCTACCAATAAATTCTTACTTATATTATAGCCTAATATCATTCTAGTTTTTATGTCGCTAATGATACTTATGTAACAAAATTTATTATTCGGAAGATGAATATAAGTTATGTCCGTTGCAATTGCTTCACCAAAACAAGTTATTGGACGTTCTTTCAAGAGATTGGGAAAATCACTTTTACGCCCATTTGATGTTAGTTTTCTTTTCTTGTAATAACAACATTGTAAATCGTTTTTTTCCATAATATCAAATAAACGATCTCTTCCAATTTCTGTAGAAAAATATTTAGAAAGATATATCTGGGCTTTACGAGCACCGCACATTATCCCAGACTTACGGAGTGTATACAAATGACGAACTACTGTTTCTTCAATATCTCTACGCTTTAGCTCTATCTTAAGATGCTTATAGAATCCAGATTTACTAACATTAAACCATCTACAAATACCATCTACTCTTGCTGTTACATCCTTTTTTAAAATCATTTCTCTTATTTTTTTGATGCTCTTGTATTTGAGTTTTTTTTTAAGTCGATGTGATACTCTGTCTTAGCTAAATCAACCAATGTTTCTAAACAAAGCTTATCGAGAGTTAGTTTTGATATTGCATCCTTTAATGCTTGATTTTCTTTAACTAAATCTTCGTTTTTTTTAAGCAAATCGTGCTTTTCTGATATACTCACGTAAAATACCTCCCTACTCGGATTTGGAATATTATTCTTTTTCAACCATTTATAGATAGTTTGAAAAGGAACTCCATAATATTTGCTCGCTTGCATAACAGTCAATTTCTCTTCTCGAATCTGAGATAATAATTCATGTTTGAATGAATCTGAGTAACGATAAGTTTTTCCTGATTTTCTCATAAACTCTCCTAATTTTACTTTAGTTGAGTCTACTTTTTCTAGGACGGGTCACACTTGTCACTTGTCACTTGTCACTTGTCACCCTGTTCAATATCATCCTAAATATTATGTTTCTTTTTCTTTCTGAGTATTGTGTATCGGGAGACATTAAGGTATTTTGCGACTCGTGTCTGATTCCCTTTGAAAATTGCTAATAATTTTCTTATGATTTCTTCCTCTATGGAATCCAATGTTCTGCCTTCTTCAGGAAGATTGATTAGCAATTGGTCGTTATCAATCGCTTCCGAACCATCAAATTCTATGCCGGATATAAAATTGAAGTGATACGCTCGTGCCTTTACATCATCATACAATAATACTACTCTCTCAATCGCGTTTTGCAATTCACGCACATTCCCCGGCCATGAATAGTTTTCTAGCAACTCAATTGCCTTGTTATCCATATATCTAAAAGCTCGGTCTTTTTCTTCTGCGTATTTCAGTAGAAACATCTGAGCCAACGGAGCGATCTCCTCTTTTCTTTCCCTGAGTGGCGGAATATATAATCTGCCCGTATTTAAACGATAATATAAATCGGGGCGAAAGTGCTTCTCTTGCATCTCGATTTTCAAATCTCTGTTGGTGGCACAGATGATTCTGATATCTGTCTTTATCATGTGTTCTCCACCGATCCTGTAGAATTCTTTTTCCTGTAGCACTCTCAGTAGCTTGGGCTGGAGTTCCAACGGCATTTCACCAATTTCATC
>DAOWES010000242.1 GCA_030638385.1 Candidatus Cloacimonadota bacterium
CTCCCGTTATTATTGATTCTATAATGACAATTTATAAAAATTATCCCTCCAGAACGAGAAATGATGGGCTTGCTGAAAATTTAATTATTGATGAGATGAAAAGAATAGTAAATACATATCATTCAAATTCAGAATGGTATAAGGTAAATAAAAATACCCTTAGTGATAATGCTATTTCTATAGTAGTAGTTAAGGATGCTTTTGAATTTTTAGAACCACGGTATTTCAACAACTTTGTGCGTAGTAAAAGATATGATGATTATCTTACTTATCGTGATTTAATCAAAAACTATGTTGATTTTGAAGAGTTTTCAGATAGCATAAGTGTTGCGAAAAAATTTGAAATGCAACTAAAGGTTGTTAATTTAAGTCAAGAAATTGCTGAGAGTAATGAAGATCCTCACGATTATTTTGTTGCAATAAATAATATTATCGAATTCGATAGCCTCTATGGTAATCATGATCACATTTTTCAATTTAGAGAGATGAAATATTCTGATTATGAACAGATTTATACATTACTTCAAGATACAGTGAAGGTAGCTTCCTATATTGATTCTGAATTGGAAATAGCTTTAGATGAAAACGGATTGGATTCGTTATATACTCAAGCTTCAAAAGAGTATCAAGATTTTTTAACAAATGCTGAGAATATTGGTAAAACAGAAGATCAGATACTCGCTAGAATTGTCTATCAGAGAGCGGAAATGAACTATTCTCAAAATAGATTAGATGCAGCTTATACAGATTTCTCTCAATTACTTTCATTTGTTAAAGATGACACATTAGCTACAGATGATAATATTCAAAAAATAGCTTTATCCAGATTGGCTGAAATAAGTCAGGGAAGAGGAGATTTTTCTGTCGCTGAGAATTATTATCGTGAAGCTGCTAAGTATGCTTCCGATAATGATAGAGAAGATTTAAGAAATAATATGTTAGCTAGTATTCAATTCAAGGCAGATACATTTGTAGATTCATCTGATTATATTACTGCTGCGGTAGAATTTCTTCGATTGTCAGAAGAATTATTTGCGGATGATTTGCAGAAAAGTCTTGGATTTAAAGCTAAAGCTATTGAAAATTATAAATCCGCTGGGGAAAATCAAAAAGCGATCGACCTTCTTTTAGAGATAGCTTCACATAAAGAAGAAAAAATGGAAGTTCTAGCAGCTTTCTTAAGTGCTTGGACTATTACCGATAGTTTAAATGATTTTTCTCAAAGCGAAATGTTGCGTAGAATGTTCATTGAAAAGTATCCTAATTCTAATGAAGCTTATCAACTACGAGTTCAGATAATTGATCTTTATGAGAATGATCCATATAATGATAAAATGAAAGCTGCTGAGATGTATTTGGCATTGTATGAAGATGCTGACCAAATTGATATTGGTGATGTTAGTAGAGCGAGTATTTTCCTGAAAGCAATTAGCATTTATCAGGAAGCTGAGATGAGTGACAAATTAGTAGATCTTATGCTCGAATTTGAAAAGCTTTATCCAGATCATGAAATGGCAAATAATTTCTTAACTTTTGTTGCTTCTATATATAATGAAAAAGAAGAAACAGAAAAATTTGAAGATTTAGCTCGTAAAATTTACCGAAAAGATCCATCTATCGATTTGTTGTCTGCGATTGCCGTAGATAATTTAAAGGCGCTTAAAAGAGAAGTAGATGATCTGTTTGAAGCAGAACATTATGAGCAAATGTTTGTGAAAATGGAAGAGTTCAATAATGCTACCTCATCTTATAAAGATGATGGTTTGACATTACCTTTAGATGCGATTTATGATTCCTTTAATTATTATCGTGATTATATCAACTACTATAGAAAGTTTGATGAAGTGATTGCAAAAATTACTGATGAATTCCTTAATGCTTCTCCTGGAGAGTTGCTTCGAGTTAATGAATTAACTAAATGGAAAGAGCATCTAAGTGCTGGGAAAAGAAGAATTACTAAATTAATGGAAAAATGCGTCACTACTAAAAAAGAACTTATTGCTTTGATACAAGAAGGAAATGAGTATAATCTTTCGGTTGAAAAACGTACAGAAGCTCTTTACCTTGCCGGTAAAGTCTATGAATATGGTTCTGAAGTAGTTAAAATTCAGATTCTCAAATTTGTGGAGACATCAAAACAGCTTAATAATGAAGCTCTTGCCGCTAACCCTATTGAACAAACACGATTTAAAAATCGTTTTATTCGAGAAAGTCATAAAATCTCTTCACAATTTAAGTTAGAGTCGGTGAAAGTCTATAATTCAATGTTGGTTACATTTTCAGATGATAAAGATTACTCTGACCAATATACAGAACTTGCTAAACAAAGACTTGTAGACTGGGGAGTTCGTACACCAAAGATTTATGTTAATAAGTATACCGATTTATTATGGAAATTTAGTAATTCTACGGTTGCAAATCTCGATTCGATAGATACATGGGAAAATGTTCAAATTGAACCAGAAGTAACTCTTTTAGATTCTGCTGCAGTTATTATTTTATCTCCGGCAGAAAATAACTTAGTTAAATACAATTTCAATATTGAGTATTTACCGGAAGTATTAAGTATCCAGTATGTATCGGAACTTCCTGCGACTATTTATCTTAATGGTAAAATTATTGAAAAGGAAGCAAGTAAACGAGAAGATATTGAATACGACACTAAACAATTGAGTAAATATGTAGTTAATTTAAGTACTCATATTCAGGTTGGAGATAATGAAATCATCTTCCAATTTCCCGGTGATTTCACAAAAGAATTGTGTATGGCCGCTCACTTGAAATTGCAATATGATGAGCAAAAACTTGAAATTGCTAAAACAACAGAGAAAAAACAATTACTTTCAGATTTTACTTGGAAAGCAATTATGAAAGAAGGATATTCTATTGATGAAATCTATTCTTCATTGATCGCTATCAATGATACAGTAAGTGCAATAATTGATACTAATCAAGCTAGTATTATTGATTCAATAAAGATTGCTTTGGATTGGAGAAATGCAGGAAAAGCAAATTTACAATTCTATAAGAATCAAATTTTTGGAATGGAAGAGAGTAAGGCAATGGGTATATGGTATCCACAGATTGATACGACCAAAGCAGAAACTGTGATCCTGAGAAAGGAATTTGACGTTTCACAAGAAATTATTGATGCAAAAGTTGTCTTTATTGGTCAGAATATTTCTTCTATTTGGATCAATGGAGTTCAGATTGCAGATAAAATGGAAATAGTTTTAGATACAAAATTAATGAAAGTTCAAGCTAATCAGATTGAGATTAATAATCTTCAGACCAGTAAGAATGTTATCTTAGTTGAAGTGCTTGGTGGAGAAAAATTTAAAGGCTTTGTCTTTGAATTAGATTACACAGTGAGGAAATAATGAAGCGAATAATTTTATTATTAATATTATTAGGTTTATTCTCATTTTTGCTTGCGCAGAATAAGAATGTAACTTCTGAGATTAAAGAAAAATATCGGAATGTGAAAATGTTGAAAAGCATTGATATAGAAGATGTGAAAATTGATATGAGAAGGCCGGATAATACAGCAACGATGCCCCGAAAGGAAACAGAATTTTCTTTTGTAAAAAAAATTGAAATTAAATCAAAAATAGTTAAATCCAATAAACAGTTATACTAAGGAGGTCGTAATGAAAAGAGGATGGTTAAGAATTTTAATGTTAATGTTGATAGTGTTCAGCGTAACTAGTTTGTCCGCAAAGAATTTTATCGATATGTACATGGAAGGTGGGATGTTCATGCATCTTATTTCAACACTTCTTGTTGTTGTTATAATTATTGCAGTACTTAAGTATTGGCAACTTTCAATTAAAGAAAAAATCGATAGTAAAGGTTTTTATCTTAAATTAAAAGGCTATATCAAAAATGGTCAGACAGATGAAGCTGCAAGAATTTGTGCTCAATTTAAAAATACCACAATGGGTTTCATATTCTGGAACGGTTTGATGGGATATAATGATGCCAAAAAATCCGGTAAAGAAAGTTTTGATCTGAAAAAAGCTCTTCAAAACTCATTTGATGAAGCTGGTTTACAGACAATTCCCAAAATTGAAGCAGGTCTATTCTGGTTAGACATTATTGCTCAGATTGCAACTCTTCTTGGTCTTCTGGGAACAATCTTTGGTTTGGTAGCAGCTTTTGATGCTTTGGCAAATGCTCCAGAATCTGAAAAGCAAAAATTGCTGACAGAAGGTATCTCTATGGCAATGGGAACAACTGCTTACGGTTTGATGGTTGCTATTCCAACAATGCTTATCAAAGGTGGTCTTCAAGCTAGAGCAGATAGAATTATAAATAATATTGATGAATATAGTGTAAAAGTTATTAATCAAATAACCTATTCAATTAAGGAATAAACTATGTCTTATGGTCCTTCCCAAATAAGAAAGCTATCAGGTAAAGAACCTCGTGAAGTTAATCTGATACCAATCATGAATCTGTTTATCGTTATCATACCTATGCTAATGACAATTATGGTTTCTGCACATCTTGCGATGTTAGAGATTACACTGCAGACAGGTGCAGGCGCAGGTGATGGTGGCGAAGAACTCACAGAGGAACCACCTAAAACGATTTCTGTCGGACTGTATTCAGATAGATTCGAAATATTGGTAGAAGGTGAAAGTGAGGAACGCAAGATTCCAAAACAGGAAGACGGTAGTTACAACTATGTTGAATTAGATAAACAATTATCAGCTTTGAAGGCTGAGCATGAAGAGCAAAACACCGTCCAAATATTACCCGATTCAAATTTGATATTTGATGTTTTGCTTCGTTCGATAGATATTTGTAAAAGTAATAATTTTCCAAATATTAAATATATGACTTCTCAGAAGAAACTATATAGAGCGAAGAGCTAGCAGGAGTTACAAATGAAAACACAGGCAATAGTTGTTGATAGAACCTATGGCGCAAATTTCAAACAACGTAAAAAAGGCAAGAAAACAAAAGACCTGAATATTACATCATTGATTGATATTCTCACAATCCTGCTTGTATTTATGATCAAGAATGTATCTATGGATTCATCACAAAAAGATGCACCTGAAGGCATGCTTTTACCTACCACTGTAAATAGAAATGAACTTATTGAAGATGGTCAGGTTGTATTTGTAAAACTTTTCCCTGAAAAAGTTTTAGAAAATGGTGAACTTTTTGAATCAAAGATACTCTTTGGAAAAGAGAATATTAATGTAGGATCTCTGAAAGACTTTTCAAGTAATCAGCAGATAAGACAGTCTCTTCTTGGTTTTTTAAAAATGGAAGCTAAATCAATAAGAAATTCTGGGGGAGTACCATGTTTGTTAATTCAGGCAGATGAAGAATTGAAATGTTCTTATATCACAGAATTTATAAAGTTTAGTGCAAATGCATCTTTTATAAATATTTACTTCTCTTCAATTCATACAGATAATGTGGACGAAGTGTTGGGAACCAGTGGGTATTAACGGAGGTATTTATGACAGAAAAAATTCTAAATCTACAGTTGAATTATAAAGGAAAATACCTCGATACTGTTCGCTATAATAGAGATTTTAATAAATCTTTTTATGTTGGAAAGCAAAAGCATCTGTTTTGGCAAATAAATGACGATGCCTTCCCGCAAAAACATAAATTTATTGCAAAATCTGGTTCAAAATTCAAGCTTTTTCTGAATAAAGGCATGAGTGTGAAGATTAATAAAAATGGAGCAGAATTAAGTGAAGAGGATCTAAAGAGAGAAAAAATCCTTACTGATGGGACACTGATAATTAATGAAAACACTGAAGGTGTAATTGATTTTCCAAATGATTGGAGTGTTAAGTATTTCTTCAAAGAGCCTTATAAATATGTTCCTTCGAGAGAACATATTGAAATACATAAGAAATTTGCTAAAACACCAAAACCTTCTGAAGAAGTGAAATTTACAAGGATATTTATTGTTCTTGGCTTGCTCTTTACTGCTATTGGACTATATATTGGTGAAATGAATTATGAACCACCTGAAGAGATTAGTTTTGCAGAAAGATTCCAAAGAATTCAAGAAACTGCTACAAGAATTGAGACAGACATTCCGCTAGTAGTTAAAAAAGAAGAAGAGCCTACCGGAACCTTCAAAAAGGAAACAGAAGAAGCAACACAGCAGGCTGTGGAACAAGCAGCTGAAATGACATCAGCAGATTTTGCTACGGAATTTGGTTTGGAGCTTGAAGGTGGAATTGAGGGAGGAGAAGGCGAAGAGTCTTTTGCTGGTGAACTTCTGGAAGTTTCTCATATTGGTGAAATTGTAGCTGCAGGACCTGCAACAGGTACAGGTAGTGATTCAAAAGCTCGAAAAGGTGCTGAAGATCTTGAACTTGCTGGAAGTGGTGGATTCGATCTATCTTCTGCTGGCGAGGGCTTGGGAGATTTTGGAAGTTTGGGCGACCTTGATCTTGGTGGCTCAGGTGGATTTGAAGAAGTAGATATGGCTAGTTTAGGTGGAGATGTAGGAAGTTTTAAAGTTACCAAAGTGAAAAGCAAAGCTCAATTCCAGCAGATTAAAAAGAAATATGCGGGAATTAAGATAGTGCAGGAAGGTAGTATTAAACTTGAAGAACAATCACCTGCAATGAAAACAGAACTTGCTAATATTACTCAGGTAGTAAACACTTATAAACCTCAAATAACTAAGTTGTATACAGTGGAATCTATGATGATGGATATGTACGGCACTTTAGAAATCAACTTAATCATAGGTAGCAATGGTAATGTGGAAGCTGTAGATATTACTGTCTCAGATGGTAGTTTCTTTACAGATTCATTTATATCGAAAACAAGAGATATAATTATGAAGTGGAAGATTAAAGTTAAAGACCCAGTTGGTTATAGTTTCAGAATGAAATTTTATAAGTAATTGAGAAATTATTAATATTGCCCTTCTTCGGAAGGGCTTTTTTTTTGCATATAAAATATTCTTGGCAAAATCAAATGGATTTAATAATTGTTTCCATAATTAAAAATCAGGGAAAAGTTTACATTGAGTAAATAATGGATGAAACAATGAAATTTTATGATATAGCATTACCTGTAAAACCAAATCAATTATTCTCATATAAAACGGAAGAAAACATTGTAAAAGGTTGCCGAGTATTAGTTACTTTGGGTAATAGGAGTTTAACAGGAATCGTTTGGCAAGAAACGGCAGAGATTGATTCAACTGTTGGGTATAAAAAAATATTGGAAGTTGTGGATGAACATCCAAAAATAAATGAAGATTTGCTTGAATTGGCTGAATGGATTAGTAAGTATTACCAATGCAGTTTAGGGATGACACTTTCAGCAATGCTACCATCTGCTTTCAATGTGCAAATTCAACAGCAGATTCGGCTAATAGAGCAAAAAGTAATACCAGAATCAGATGGAATCCCTGAAATAATTATTAATGATTTGAGTAAGCTTAGTTGGCATGATATCGGAGAATTAAAAAAACGATTATCGATTACTTCAATCCAATTTCAACATTGGTTAGAAATATTAGAAGATCTCGAAATTATAGAAATTAAAAGAGTGTTTGATAATAAAATTAAGAAAAAAATAGCTAATTATTTAGTTCTTTCGGAAATAAAAGAACTTCCAAAACTAACAGCTAAACAGGCGGAAGCATATAATTATATAAAATCCATAGGCAAAGATTTTCTGTTAGCAAAAATTTCTAAGACTTATAGCTATGCTATTGTGAAAGCACTACGCAATAAGGGGCTTTTACATCTGGAAGCAAGAGAAGTTCGAGCAGGAAACGAGACAAAAAAAATTAATCTTACTAAAAAAAACATTAACCTCACTACTGAACAAAAAAATGCAATTGAAAAAATTTCAGCATCAATTTTAACAAATAAATTTAATCCACACCTTCTTTTTGGGGTAACTGGAAGTGGAAAGACAGAAGTTTATATTCAAGCTATCAAACAGGTTCGGGATTTAGGGAAATCGGCCTTAATGTTAGTTCCGGAAATTGCCTTAACCCCACAAATGGAAGAACGCTTTCTCAGTGCATTTGAAGAAGATATTGCCCTTTTGCACAGTCATCTAAATGATCGAGAACGATGGCAAGCTTGGAAAAAGATAAAATCCGGAGAGAGTAAAATTGTAATTGGTGCAAGAAGTGCGATTTTTGCTCCCTTACAAAATATTGGAATTATTATAGTTGATGAAGAACATGAAAATAGCTATAAGCAAGATTCTGCACCTCGCTATAATGGTCGGGATGTAGCTATCGTTAGGGCAAAAAATGCCGATGCTGTAATTATCTTAGGCTCAGCTACGCCTTCCTTAGAAAGCTGGAATAATGTGCTAAATCAGCGCTATCAATTAATGGAATTAAAAGAAAGACCTCTTGATTTTAAAATGCCTTCTGCAAAGATAATAGATATGCGAAAGCACAATAATCAAAAGGAACTTCTTAGTAAAGAATTAGCAGAAAAAATTATGGAGAAGCTGGAAGCAAAAGAGCAAATTATTTTATTGCAAAATAGACGTGGCTACTCTTCGTTTGTTCAATGTATAAGTTGTGGTAAATTATTTGATTGTAAAAACTGCGATATTAGCATGAAATTTCATAGTGATTCACAAGAGCTGATGTGTCATTATTGTGGGGATAAAATCAATATGCCACGTAAATGCCCGGATTGTGGAAGCTATGTTTTTAATTTCGGTTCTCCAGGCACGCAACAGATTGAGAAGATCTTAGAACAAAGATTTCCAACAGCCAGGATTTTACGGATGGATTCCGATACTGCTTCCAAAAAAGATAGTTACGATTCTATGTTTGATAGAATGCGAAATGGGCACATTGATATTCTTTTGGGAACTCAAATGATTGCCAAAGGACTTGATTTCCCAAATGTTACTTTGGTTGGAATCATATCAGCAGATATTGGTTTGAATTTCCCTGATTTTCGGGCTGCTGAAAAAACATTTCAATTAATAACTCAAGTTGCCGGCCGTTGTGGACGTGGCGAAAAGCCGGGTGAAGTGATAATTCAAACCTATAATCCGGAACATTATGCAGTGATAAATGGTATGAAACAAGATTTTAGAATGTTTGCTGAAACGGAACTTAACCTTAGAGCGGCATTAAACTACCCTCCGGAACATAGAATCGGTAGGATTATCTTTTCCAATGAAAAGAATGAACGGTTTTTAATTGAACAATTAAATAAAAATAAGAATATTATCGCCCATTTGCGAAAAATACTTCCACCATCAAAACTGTATATTCTGGGGCCTGCACCGGCTCCAATGGGTAAACTTCAGAACAAATATCGTTATCATATAATCCTGAAAGCTTCCTCGGCATCCATTTTATCTAAGGCACTTAACTTCCTGAAAGAAAATATGAAACTGAGTAGTTCTGTGATGCAACAGATTGATGTTGATCCATATAGTTTGCTATAAATAAGAAAAGCGAACATCCTGAATCAATTTAAGCAAAATAAGTTTTTGAACAAAGTCGTATTATGTTACCATCTTTTAGCTTGACGAATAAGCTGGTACTAAGAATTGATAACTATCATAATTTAAATAAAATGTAATAAATTTTGGAGGATATATGAATTATTTTTTATCAGAAGATCAACTTGAGATTCGTGAGATAGCACGAAAAATAGCTGAAGAAAAAATTAAACCTGTTAGAGCTAAATATGATGAAGAGAATGCTTTCCCATGGGAGATTGTAGAGATTTTCAAACAGACAGATCTTTTCGCAGTACTTATTCCGGAAGAATATGATGGAATTAGTGGAAAAGTAGAAGATTTGGTAATTGTTACAGAAGAATTATGCCGAGTTTGTGGCGGTATCGGATTATCTTTCGGAGCGACAGGATTAGGCTTATATCCTATTCTTATTAGTGCTTCTGAAGAACAAAAACAGAAATATCTCACACAGATCGCAAATGGTGAAAAACTCGCTGCTTTTGCGCTTACAGAAGCAAATGCAGGTTCTGATGCCGGAGCTTTGGAAACAACTGCCGATAAAGATGGTGATCATTATGTCCTTAATGGAACAAAGCAGTGGATTACTAATGGCGGTGAAGCTGATATCTACACTGTGTTTGCCATGACAAATAAAGCAAAAGGCGCACGTGGTTGTTCTTGCTTTATCGTAGAAAAGGGAACTCCCGGATTTAGCTTTGGCAAGAAAGAGGATAAGCTCGGAATTCGTGGTTCTGCAACTAGAGAACTAATTTTTGATAACTGCCGTATCCCCAAAGAAAATCTTATTGGTAAGGAAGGAAAAGGTTTCATGATTGCTATGAAAACTTTTGACAAGTCTCGCCCAATGGTTGCAGCTCAAGCAGTCGGAATAGCTCAAGGAGCATACGAAGAAGCTGCAAAATATTCCAAAGAAAGAACTCAATTTGGTAAGTCAATTTCTTCATTCCAAGCGATTCAGCATATGCTTGCCGACATGGCCATTCAGATTGAAGCTGCGAGAGCATTGGTTATGAGTACAGCAAAAATGATCGATTCAGGTGAAAAAAAATATGCTAAAGAATCTGCAATGTGCAAAGTATTTGCTTCTGACGTGGCAATGAAAGTTACTGTAGATGCAGTTCAAGTACTTGGTGGATATGGATATATGAAAGAATATCCGGTTGAGAAAATGATGCGTGATGCTAAGATTACTCAAATCTATGAAGGAACAAATCAGGTTCAAAGAAATATCATTGCTTCGAATTTATTGAAAGAATTCTAAATAAAGTTAAATTATCTCAGAGAGCAAAAGAGCCTAATCGCAACTTTGCTCTCTGACTTTTTTAAGAGGAAAAGATTAATAATGAAATTACTAGTTCATATTTGTTGCGCTCCATGCTTTGTGGCTCCTTACAAGCATCTCAAAGAGAAAGGCGTTGATGTTCACGGGTTTTGGTATAATCATAACATCCATCCCTATATTGAATATAATAAGCGTTTACTAGCGTTGAAAACATTTACCGAAAAGGAAAATATTCCATTAATAATCAAAGATGAATATGAGCTTGAAAAATTTTTACGCGATTCTGCTTTCAGAGAGTCAACTCGATGTTTCTCATGTTATTATGAAAGACTTAAATATACGGCAATAATAGCCAAAAAAGGAAATTTTGAGGCATTTACTACAACTTTACTTTATAGTAAATATCAAAATCATAAAATGATCAAAGAGATTGGAGAATCTTTAGCAAAAGAATATGGTTTGAAATTTTATTATGAAGATTTCAGACAATATTGGAAAGAAGGTATTGAGATATCCAAATCAAAACAAATCTATCGACAACATTACTGCGGGTGTATTTACAGCGAATATGAGCGCTATAAAAATGTAAAAAATATTGAAACAACAATTAAAGAAATGCAATAGAAACAATAAAAATTTTGACAATTACAATTTCAAAATTAAATTGATTTTATTAAAAAAAATATATTCCCGGGGGGAGTTATGAGTAGAAAACACAAAAATCTTTCAGAATTTAATGAAATGGGCTTATCCCCAATAAGCCTGAAATTCAAAGATCATGAAATGGAAGTAGAATATGCAGATGATTACTATAATAAATCCATAAACCAGGTGAGAATATCATTTTGCTTAGCATTATTTCTTTATGCTTTCTTGGGTTTACTAGATGTTCAGTTGATGCCAAAATTTAAATATCTGCTTTGGGTTATCAGATTTTCCGGTATGTTGCCCATCGGAATGTTGGTGCTGGTTACATCTTTCTCTGAGAAATTCCATGAAATTAGAAGTAAGGCTATTGGATTTTCAATGTTTATATTTGGGATAGGAATTTTAATGATGATCTACATAGCACCCAAACCGGTAGATTTCTCCTATTATGCATCAATGATAATTATTTTTATTTTCATCTATCTTCTCACAGGATTTAGGTTTGTTAGTGCAATTGTCATCTCTTTATCGATATTAATTATTTATGAAATAATGGCTATTTTTCTAATAAAAACTCCTCACGATGTATTTATGAAAATCAATTTTTTCTTTATCATTACTAATGTTATAGGTATATTTGGAGCCTATTCTTTGGAATTTTTCTCTCGCAAAGATTTTTATCTTGTGAAATACATTGATCAGCAAAAGAATAAGTTAATTGAATTTAATGAGAAATTGGAAAATAAAGTTAAAGAGCAAACAAGCCAGCTACATGAAGAAATTGAGGTTCGCAAACAAAAAGAGATCGCCCTTATCGATTCAAATATGAAATTAAAAAAACTATTCCAAGATACAATAACCGGACTTGGAGCGGCAATAGAACTTCGAGATCCATATACTTCAGGTCATCAAGAAAGAGTTAGTAAGCTTTCTATAGCAATTGCAGAAAAAATTGGAATGGATAAGCATGATATTGAAGGTTTGCGTTTAGCTGCGAAAATTCATGATATTGGAAAGTTGCTTGTTCCGGCAATCTTATTGAATAAATCAACTGAATTAACAGAAGATGAAAAAACCATTATTCATGAGCATACAAAAGCAGGTTATGATTTACTGAAAGAGATTGATTTTCCTTGGCCGATTGCCGAGATCGTTTATCAACATCACGAATATGTTGATGGTTCCGGATATCCAAATAATCTAAAAGAGGAAGAAATTCTCCTTTCTGCAAAGATAATGAGCGTGGCAGATGTGTTTGAAGCTGTTACTTGTGATCGATCTTATCGCCCTTCCTATGGTGTTGATTATGCCTTATCTGTTTTAGAAAATGGTAAAGGAAGACTTTATAATAAGGAGATCGTGAATGTTTGTATTGAGCTTATTAGAGATGAAGATTTCAAATTTTAAGTAAGTATAATGAAAATTATCAAAACCTGAATAAAATATTTAAGATAAAATTTATCGCTGACAGCTCCATCTTTTTGGAGCTGTTTTTATTCGACTCTAAAACTAAGCCGCATTTTTGTTTTTGTTGTAATTATAACTATCCAAGTTCCAAATGCTTGACTCATATTAACAGCAAAAGAAACTTGTATCTCGAATAAACTTGGTTACTTGACGTTAATTCGGAGGAAAAGATGAACAATGTAAGGACGTTTAAAAAGCTGAAAAAGAAAGCAGAAAAGATCGTAATGATAACAGCTTATGATTATCCTTCAGGGAAATATGTAGAAGAGGCAGGTGCAGATATCATTCTTGTGGGAGATAGTTTGGGAATGGTTGTGTTAGGATATCCCGATACTCTCAAAGTTACTTTAGAGGATATCATTCATCATTGCCAAGCTTGTAGACGTGGTGCTGATGATACTTTCATTGTGGCAGACATGCCTTTCATGAGCTATCATTTAAGTATTGAACAGACCAAGCTAAATGCTAGTCGCCTTATTTTGGAAGGTAACGCAAATGCCGTTAAATTGGAAGGTGGGAGTTTAAATAGATTAGCTGCAATTGAAGCAATTGTGGATTGTGAAATCCCTGTAGTAGCACATTTGGGACTAACTCCGCAATCGGTTTATGCTTTTGGTGGCTATCGTGTTCAAGGCAAAAAAGCTGCCGAATTTGAAAAAATTTTGGCACAGGCAAAAGCAATTGAAGCGGCCGGAGCTTTTATGCTGGTTTTGGAAGGAATACCGGAAGAACTTGGAAAGACAATATCAGAAACGCTTTCAATTCCTACTGTAGGGATAGGAGCAGGAAGATATTGTGATGGTCAGGTGCTTGTTTATCACGACTTGTTGGGAATGGCGGATTTCAAACCAAAATTTGTAAAAACATATGAAAATTTAGCAGATAAAACAATTAATGCATTAGCAGAATTTACTCGCGAAGTTAAATCACTTTCTTTTCCAAGTGAAGAATATATATATAATGCTATAAAAAAAAATGAGGATAACTAATGAATATTGACGATTTTAAAAATATTGAAATGACTCCTGATGAAAAACTTGAAGCCGTATTTGGCCTTAAGAAAAATATGGAAGAAAATTTTGTGACGCTTGGGCACTTGCTTTCTGAGATAAAAAGAAATAACTTGTTCAAGTTCAAAGGCTATAAAACCTTTAAGGAATTTGTTGAAAATGAATACAATTTCAGTGGAAGTTTTGCTAATAAGTTGGTAAGTAATTATAATGTATTTATCTACGAATTTGGTGTAGATGAAAAAACAGCTAAGGAAATTGGGCTGGATAAACTAAATATGATTAAGCCGATGTTGAAAGAAGCAAGCCAAGAAGAAGCAATTGATTGGATTCGTAAAGCTGAAGAAGTGCCAACAGCTGAGTTGCGAGAAGAGATAAAAGAGATTCGAGATCTTAAGAAAGAGCAAGAAAGAACTATGAAAGATGTGTTTGTTGAACAATATTTTGAGCGAATGGTTACTGCCTTTAATTGCAGTAAAAAAGAGCTTGAATATAAGCTTGCTCTCTTTTTTCAAGATTCGAATTTAGATGAGATCAAGGACGCTGTACGCGAAAAACAAAAAAGATACGAAGATGTAAATAATTGAACAATGAAATAATTTATATTGGAGGTTATCTATAAAGTAAAGTGCGATAATCGACATATTTACAAACAATAACCAAGGAGTTGATTATGCAAAAATTAAGAATTTTGTGGGTGGATGATGAAATCCAACACCTCAAACCATTCATACTATTTCTGCAAGATAAAGGCTATGACGTAAAAACTGTTTCAAATGGATCTGACGCTGTTGCAATGACATTGGCAGAAAAGTTTGATTTGATTCTTTTGGATGAAATGATGCCCGGAATGGATGGTCTTTCTACCTTGCGTGAAATAAAGAAAATAAATCCTTCATTACCAATTATCATGGTTACAAAAAGTGAAGAAGAAGGCTTGATGGAAGATGCTATTGCCAGTCAAATTGCTGATTACCTAATTAAGCCTGTGAATCCAAATCAGATTATTCTATCAATCAAAAAGATCTTTGAATCTGATAAAATTAGGAAAAATAAAATTGGTGAAGAATACGCCAAATTCTCCGCTAATTTAAATCGTCAGCTTTCCTCTGTTCCGGATTGGGAGGAGTGGTGTAAACTTTATAGCAATATTTGCCGCTGGGATTTAGAAATAGATAAAATTAATGATCCTAATTTGGTGCAAATGCATTTTTTGGAAAAACTAAATGTGAACAAAGAGTTTTCACATTTCATCGAAAATAACTACCGAAATTGGTTAAATTCAGATGATCGACCAAAGCTATCTTTTGATCTTATTTCAGAATATGTAGCACCACAACTTGAAGAGAGCAACCAACTTTATTTTATTGTGCTCGATTGCATGAGGCTGGATCAGTATTATGCAATTCTTCCATTTATCGAAGAATTTTTTGATGTTGATACAGAACTTTATAGTTCTATATTGCCAACAGCTACCCCATATTCCCGAAATTCAATATTTAGTGGAATGTTACCGATTGATATTGCCGAGAATTATCCCCAATACTGGAGTGAATCATCCGATATGGATAATAGCCGTAATAGGAATGAGCATCAGCTTTTAGATGCACATCTCAAAGATATCGGAGTAACATTAGATAAAAGCAAGTATATAAAAATCTTTGATGTTTCCGAAGGTAACTATGTCTTGAGAAGAGTCGATTCATGGAAAAATGAAAAACTGGTTATCCTGGTTTATAATTTCTTAGATTTATTAGCGCATCATCGTTCCAGTGATCAGATTTTGAAAGAAACTATTCCTGATGAGCAAGCTTTACGAGCATTTACAAAACATTGGTTTCAACATTCAACTTTATTTCAAACTCTGCAAAAATTAAGAAAACTTAATGCAACAGTTGTCATTACAACCGATCATGGTTCCATCAGGGTAAATCGAGCTAGCCAAGTAGTGGGAGATAAAGATACAACCACAACCGTGCGCTATAAGCAAGGTAGGAATCTTACTATAAATAATAAACAAGCTTTTTTCATGAAAGATCCGAAAGAATTTGGTCTTCCTAAACGTGGAATTGTTGATAATTATGCTTTTGCCAAAGATGATTATTTCTTCGTATATCCAAATTCATTTCATCGTTATATGAAACAATACACTGGAACATTCCAACATGGTGGGATTAGTATGGAAGAAATGATTTTGCCAATTGCTGTTTGCAAACCCAAAAAATAGGTAATCTAAGAATAATTTATGAATAGAATAATTGAATTAAAAACAGAGCAAGATACGATTGATCTTGCCAAAGAGTTTGCCGGAAAAGCAAAACAAGGTGATATCTTTGCGCTTTATGGAGAATTAGGAACAGGTAAAACATTTTTCACCCAGCACTTGTGCAAATTTCTGGGAGTTGATGAAAATGTAAGCAGCCCAAGTTATGTGCTAATGAATGAATATGTTGGTGATTTTCATATTGCACATCTCGACTTCTACCGTTTAGGTGGAGTGGAAGAGGTATTTGAACTTGGTTTGCACGATATCTTTGAAAGTGGAATAACTATCATTGAATGGCCTGAAATTGGTGAGGAAATTTTACCGGAAAATACGATTAGATTAAAATTTTCTTTTGATGGAAATAATAGAGAAGTTAAGGTAATCTAATATAATAATAAAAGTGGTCAAACTGCTCTCTTTTTGAAAGCAGAATGGCCACTATTTTTATTTGATTATTTCTCTAATTGATATAAACGTTCTGCTCTGATTAACATTCTCTGATGTTTTACACCATCATTATCTGTCCAATTGTCTTGTCTTAAAGCTCCTTCAACCATAATCGGAACTCCTTTCTTTCCATAAACTTCCAAGCGTTCGGCAGCTGCTCCCCAGATCTCCACATTAACAAAAGTAGTCATATCATGCCAGTCCCCACTTTTGTCGCGATAGTGCCCATTGTTTGCCATTGTAAACTTGCCTACGGCTGTCATGTCTTGGCCAAGATGCTCAACTTTGGCATCTTTTGTTAAATTCCCCGCTAAAGTAATGTGGTTGATAGTTGGTGTTTTTACAGTCATTTTCCCCTCTCTTTTTTTTAGTTGGCTTATCTCCAGCTTGTAAGAGATAAATACATTTTTCCTACCAATTCACAAGCTTACCAATTTTTTGGTGATGGTAGTATGGATTATAAAAAATCGAAATTAACTACAATGATGGAATTTCGATGATAAATATCCCTAATATTCCCCTCTAAATACGGCAAAGAATAATCTTTGTGTAATGAAAATTTCTAAATTATCTGTTTTAGACTATAATCATACTAATCACAGCAGGTTATGCGGGATAACATCTTCAGATTTAAATTGATGGTCAAGATGTTTTTAGAAATCTTGGATATTATAATTTAATAATTTATTGAAACCGCAGAGTTGTGCATCAAGCCAAGATAGACATTTCATGAGAACAGCGTGCGAGGACTCCCGCCCAGATTTATAAGCCTCTGGTTTAGGTTTAAAGCCTCAAAAGAATTGAGGTGAGGTTGCCTTTAAACCTTTTCCCCGTTAGATTTCTCCAATTAACTGGGGTTCGCTACTAACTTCTTTTTTTCAGCAACGATTAATAACGAATTAATTCCGTTTTTTAGATGGACAAATTCTTCCAAATAATAAATTTCGCAGTAATGAAAAATTGGACAATATTAGAAATAATCAAATGGACTACAGACTTCTTTAAGGAGAAGCAGATTGAAAAAGCACGTTTAAATGCTGAATATATCGTAGCGCATGTTTTGCAATGTAAGCGGTTTGACCTTTATGTGAGATTTGAAGATATCGTATCTGAAATAGATCGAGCTGAAATACGAAAACTAATCGTAAGAAGATGCAAAAATGAGCCTTTGCAATATGTGCTTGGTGAAACAGAATTTTATGGATATCGCTTTTTTGTGAATTCTGCAGTGCTTATTCCGCGTCCCGAAACAGAATATCTAGTGGAGAAGATTATAAAAGAAAATCCTAGTTTAGAATCTGTTTTAGATATTGGAACCGGATCAGGTGCTATTGCTGTAAGTCTAAAAAAAGAACTTCCTAACTGTAATGTAACAGCTTCGGACATATCTGAAAAAGCTTTGGAAATTGCCAAGAAAAATGCCGCTGAAAATCAAGTGACTATAGAATTTATCCAATCTGATCTGTTTGAGAATATTGAAGATAAATATAGTGTAATTGTTTCCAATCCACCCTATATTCCTCTACGAGAATATAAGGATATAGATTCGGAAGTGAAAGATTTTGAACCACAATCGGCACTCTTGGCGGAAGCGGATGGTCTCCATTATTATCAGAAAATTCTTGAGCAAGCAAAAGAGTATTTGCATGAGAATGGAATTGTATATTTTGAGATAGGTCATGATCAAGCTGAGCGAATAAAAAAGATTGCTGAAAATAATGGATTTTTTGATGTTGAAACATTAAAAGATCTAAATGAATTTGATAGAATGATGAGAATTAAATAATGAGGAAAGCATGGATAAATTTATAATTAACGGAGGAAAGGAATTAAGTGGCACTATAAAAGTGTCAGGAGCAAAAAACGCAATTTTACCAATAATGACAGCAGCTTTATTGGCAAAAGGTAAAACGATTTTGCATAATGTTCCTTACCTGAATGATATAAAAATGATGGCACATCTTTTACGTGTGATTGGTGCTAGGGTAGATTATTTTGATGAAACAATGGAGATTGATACAACTCATTGCAGTTATTTTGAAGCACCTTATGAATTAGTTAGTAAGATGCGTGCCTCTATTTATGTTTTAGGGCCACTATTAGCCAGATTCGGTGAAGCAAAAGTTTCTTTTCCGGGGGGATGCGCTATTGGAACTCGCCCCGTTGATTTACACCTAAAAGCGATGGAAGCTTTAGGAACAAAAATCGATATCGAACATGGTTATATTTTAGCAA
>DAOWES010000307.1 GCA_030638385.1 Candidatus Cloacimonadota bacterium
AAAGGCTTCATATTCCTTCAGAATCTTCTCTGTTTTCAGCTCACCATCAATAGATATATCGGCTTTATTGCCATCTGGCTTGGGAAATGGGAATATATGAAGCAGATCAGGATGGGTGAATTGAGAAATTTTCTGACACGAGATACAAACTCCGCAAGGACGCTTTTCTTTGGTCGCATGGCAATTTATTGCCTGAGCAAAAGCTACTGCCGTTGCAAATTTTCCCACACCATCCGGACCATGAAACAGGTAACTTCCTGCTACTTTATCCTCATTTAGGGAATGTTCCAAAATTTCCAAAGCTCTCTCTTGTCCTTTTATCGTTCTATTCATCTAATTTTTCATCCTTCAAATCTGATAAAATATTTCATAATTACTCTAAATCCAAAATCTATCTAAAAAAAGTATGGTGGGAGATATATGATCTTCCCACCAATGTTAAACTAATTTTTCTTTTTTGCTTTTTGACGTGCCAAATTCTTTTCATGGCGCTGTTGTTTAACTACTTTTTTCCAGTTATCACGCAGAGGAACTGTGCGATTAAATACTAAGTGTTCTTCGGAAGAATCTTCACTATCGACTACAAAATAGCCCAATCTTTCAAACTGAATGTAGTCACCAACTTTAGTGTTTGCTAAGCATGGTTCTAATTGGCAGTTTTTGATAATTGTAAGCGAATCATTATTCATATAATCGGTGAATTCACCCTCTTCTGCCAGCGGATTTTCCACTGTGAATAATCTGTCGTATTGTCTTACTTCTGCTGCCACTGCATGCTTTGCCGATACCCAATGTAAGGTCGATTTTATTTTACGCCCATCTTCCGATCTTCCGCCTTTTGTTTCCGGATCATAATTACAGTGAATCACAGTGATATTGCCGTTTTCATCTTTATCTACACTTGTGCAGGTGATGTAATAGGCATAACGCAAACGAATTTCATTTCCCGGGAATAATCGCCAGAATTTTGCTGCCGGAACTTCCATGAAATCTTCATGTTCGATATATAACTCTTTTGAGAAAGGAATCTCTCTTGTGCCGGCGCTTTCATCTTCCGGATTATTCACTGCAGGAAGAAATTCTTCTTCGTTTTCAGGATAATTATCGATAATTACTTTGATTGGATTAAGAACAGCCATGCGACGTAAAGCGATATCGTTCAAATGCTCACGAACAGAATATTCGAGCAAAGCCACATCTACCATACTATTACGCTTGGCAACTCCAATCTTTTCGCAGAAACTGCGGATAGATTCAGGAGAAAAACCGCGACGACGTAATCCGGAAAGGGTTGGCATACGTGGATCATCCCAACCGGAAACAAGGTTTTCATCAACTAGCATCATCAATTTTCTTTTACTCATCACGGTGAAGTTTAAGTTGAGGCGAGCAAATTCTATCTGTTGAGGGCGGTAAACACCTAAAGTATCTAAAAACCAATTATATAGAGGTCGGTGATTTTCAAATTCCAAAGAGCATAAACTGTGTGTTATTCCTTCAAATGAATCTTCCAAACCGTGTGCCCAATCGTACATGGGGTAGATGTGCCAAGTGTCACCGGTACGGTGATGCGGAGTGTTTACGATACGGTATAAAATCGGGTCACGCATGTTCATGTTTGAAGAGCTCATATCTATCTTGGCGCGTAAAACTTTGCTGCCATCAGCAAACTCACCATTTTTCATTTTTGTGAATAGCTCTAAGCTTTCTTCGATAGGACGATCGCGATAGGGGCTGTTTTTTCCGGGCTCAGTTAAGCTGCCGCGATATTCGCGAATTTCGTCACCGGCAAGTTCACAGACATACGCTTTTCCCAGCTTGATCAATTCAACTGCCAATTCGTACATTCTTGGAAAGTAATCGGAAGCAAAATATTGGCGATCTTGCCAGTCAAATCCTAGCCATTTGATATCTTTGATAATTGATTCTACATATTTTGTCTCTTCTTTCACAGGATTTGTGTCATCAAATCTCAGATTGTATTTTCCATTATAATCTTCTGCAATACCATAGTTTATGCATATAGCTTTGGCATGTCCAATATGCAGAAATCCATTTGGCTCCGGTGGGAAACGAGTGTGCACTCGATTGTTGTTTTTGCCGCTTTCTAAATCGTGGTCGATTATTTCTCGAATAAAATTCGAAGGTTTTTTTTCATTTATCTCGTTAGCCATGTTTTCTCCTAATAATTTGTGCCGCTTTGCACTCTTTCATCTTGCCCAAGTAGGCGAGGTATAATTTTATTTAGTGTGAAAAAAAATGATAATATTTTCACACTAAATAATTCAAACTTCTAGTATTATTTTAATAGGTTTTATTTCAGAATCAATCTATCAAAGCGGTTGATCGCTTCTTCCAAACCAATCATCTCAATAATCATCGGAACTTCAGGCCCGTGTACTGTTCTAAACAAAGCTAGCCTGATGGGGAAGTATAGATCTTTTCCTTTGGCTCCGGTTTCCTTGGTTGTTTGCTTGATGAGGTCATTCAGCTCAGTTGCTGCCCATTCCGCTTTAGCCGAAAGCTGCTCTTTCCAAAATTTAAAGATATTTTGAGAATTTTCTGCAGCTGCCAATTCTTGATATTCGGCTGTTAATTCCGGAGTAATATAAAATGGTTTTATCTCTTCTGCTATCTCAGTAAGCTGGTTTACACGCTCACGAGCAAATTCGATTGCGCTAAGAAATTTTTTGTTATCAGAAAGATCAAATTCTGCCTTTTCCACAAATGGTTTGGCCTGCTGAGCAATGTATTCCAATTTCATACTTTTCATATATTGGCCATTCATCCACTGCAATTTTTCCACATCAAATACGGCTCCGGCTTTGCTGATACGCTTTAGTGAAAAAGCTTTAATTAGCTCTTCCATACTAAATAATTCCTGATTTCCCTTATCGTGCCAGCCCAATAGTGCCACAAAATTAATCAAGGCCTCCGGCAGATATCCTTTTGCCAAATAATCTTCTACCGCCACGTCACCTTGACGCTTACTTAATTTACTCTTATCGGAATTCAAAAGCAATGGTAAGTGCGCCATTTTGGGTGCTTTCCAGCCAAATGCTTCATATAAAAATAGATGTTTTGGCACACTGGAAAGCCACTCTTCACCACGAATAACAGATGAGATATGCATATAATGATCATCGATTACATTGGCAAAATGGTAAGTGGGATAGCCATCTGATTTGAT
>DAOWES010000052.1 GCA_030638385.1 Candidatus Cloacimonadota bacterium
ATCTGATGCGAGAAATCGATGTGAAGGAATTAATTCCTCAAATAAAAAAACTCTGTATTGAAGCCAACTATTACATTGGAAAAGATGTAATAAACAAGATACAAGAGCTTAAGGAAAAAGAGCAATCCGCCACCGGCCGAGAGGTTTTGGAAATTTTATTAGAAAATTATCAAGCAGCCGCAGAAGAAAAGATGCCGATTTGCCAGGATACGGGAATAGCCGTAATCTTTATAGAATTGGGACAAGACGTACATCTTGTCGGAGGTGATTTTACCGAAGCTATTAACGAAGGAGTTCGACAAGGTTATCAAGAAGGATATCTTAGAAAATCAATAGTTGCGGATCCCGTTATTGAGCGAAAAAACACAAACGATAATACCCCGGCAATTATTCATACAGAGATAGTTCCCGGAGATAAATTGAAGATAACGGTTGCACCCAAAGGTGGTGGTAGCGAAAACATGAGCGAAATTAAAATGATGAAAGCAGCCGATGGCTTAGAAGGAGTTATCGATTTTGTGGTAGATCGGGTTCAGCGTTCAGGCGGAAACCCCTGCCCACCCATAATTGTTGGAGTTGGCTTGGGTGGAAATTTCGAGCAAAGTGCCATTTTAGCTAAGAAGGCATTGTTGCGAAACCTTGATGAACCAAACCCGGAACCGCAATGGGCAAAAGTGGAAGCAGAAATATTGGAGCGAATCAATAATTTAGGAATCGGACCTCAAGGTTTGGGTGGAACTACCACAGCTTTGGCCGTGCATATCCTGCATCAACCATGCCATATTGCTTCAATGCCGGTAGCTGTGAATATACAATGTCACGTTTCGCGTCATAAAACCATTATCATTTAGGAGAAATAATGGAACATTACTTAAACACTCCCATAAAAACAACAGATTTACAAAACCTGAAAATTGGAGATAAAATATATTTATCCGGTACCATTTATACAGGTAGAGATGCTGCTCATAAACGTTTGATTGCATTATTGGAAGAGGGAAAAACTCTTCCTTTTCCCATAAAAGGAGCTGCTATTTATTATGTAGGGCCGGCTCCCACTCCTCCCGGCAAAGTAATAGGCTCGGCCGGACCAACCACTAGCTACCGCATGGATAGTTTTACACCAAAATTATTAGATGTAGGCTTAAAAATCATGATCGGTAAAGGGCCTCGAAATGAAGAAGTAAGAAAATCTATGCTGAAAAATAAAGCAGTTTATTTAGTGGCAATTGGCGGAGCTGCCGTAGTGATGTCGCGGACAATTAAAAAAGCAGAAGTAATAGCTTATGATGATTTAGGAACCGAAGCAATTCATAAGCTAGAAGTAGAAAATTTTCCTTGTATAGTTGCCAATGACCTACAGGGAAATGACATCTTTGAACAAGGTGTGAAAAAATTTAAACAAAAAAATAGATAAATTGAGGTTTTATATGGAAAAAATTAAGCTTGATCTCTCGAATTTGGATAATGTATTTCCGGATGATTTTAGCAATGAGCAAATTGCAGAAGGAAAAACAGAATTTCTCAAAACACTTTCGATTGATGCACACACATTTTACAAAGGTAAAGTACAAACAATTCCCAAAGCGGGTTTGTACGGTTTTAATTGGTTTAACGTTTGGTACACACCTGGTGTTTCACGCGTCTCCACTACAATCAGAGATAACAACAATGCAAGCTTTGCTCTTTCAAATCGAGGAAATTTGGTTGGAGTAGTAAGCGATTCCACCCGAGTTTTAGGAGATGGTGATTGCTCTCCATCCGGCGGTTTAGGTGTAATGGAAGGTAAAGCATTTTTGATGAAATATCTGGGCGGAATTGATGCCACAGCATTGTGCATTGATAGCAGAAATGAAAAAGGTGAAAATGACCCGGACAAAATTATTGAGTTTGTAAAAATGCTGCAACCAAGTTTTGGAGCAATTAATCTGGAAGATATATCTCAACCAAATTGTTTTAAAGTTTTGGATGTTCTACGCGAAGAATGTGATATTCCAGTGTGGCACGATGATGCTCAAGGAACAGCTTGTGTTACTTTGGCAGGTGTTATCAATGCCTTAAAATTAGCCGGGAAAGAGTTAAATACAGCCAAATTTGTATTGTTGGGCGCCGGTGCATCCAATAC
>DAOWES010000156.1 GCA_030638385.1 Candidatus Cloacimonadota bacterium
ACGTACATAAAGTATTGGAAATTGGCACCGGCTCCGGTTATCAAACAGCTTTATTGGCCGAAATGTGTACCCAAGTTTTCACTATCGAACGCTTGAGAATTCTTTCTGCCAGAGCTAAACGAGTTTTGGAAAAATTACACTATGATAACATTCAATTTGATATCTGTGATGGCACTCTCGGTTGGCAAAAAAGTAATGAAAAATTTGATCGTATCATTGTTTCTGCCGCCGCACCCAAAGTTCCAACTTCCCTTATAAATCAGTTAGCTCCAAATGGAGTTTTGATAATCCCGGAAGGTGGCAAAAGAATTCAACAACTAGAAAAAATTACAGAAAAAGATGGTGATTACATTCATTCCAAGCACGGTAGCTGTATGTTTGTCCCATTAATCGGAGAAGAAGGATGGTAACGATGAAAAAGATAATAATAACTATTTTGTTAATGATAACATTTGTTTTAGCATTTTCTGCAGAGCATGCAGAAGATATCGAGCCTCATGGTTTTAAAGCAAAATTGGAAGGAAAAATAAATTCGATAAACGTATCTAATGAGATGAAAGTATTTGTGATTTCGATGATACCGATTTTTGAACTTCGCGGAGCAATTCCCATTGGCTTAATCCGTTACAAATTGCCTTTGTGGAAGGTATTCCCCATTGCAATTGCCGGTAATATGATTCCAATATTTTTCATTTTATTGTTTTTCGACCTGATAACCAAACTTTTCTTCAAAGTATCGATGTTAAAAAAATTATTGGAAGCAATCTTTGAACGTACACGCAAAAAAGGAGCACTAATAGAGAAATACGAAGAGTTGGGATTAATGCTTTTTGTAGCCATCCCTCTTCCCATTACCGGCGCTTGGACAGGCTCACTGGCAGCTTATTTGTTTGGATTATCTTTCTGGAAATCAACTCTATTTATCTTTTTGGGAGTAGTAACTGCTGCGATCATAGTTTCCATTCTTTCGTTAATGGGCTGGTGTGGAGCAATAATTGCCCTTTCCGCCTTAATTATTTTAATTATATCATCCATCATTAAAAGCAAAATAAAAGGAATTTAAATGAAAAAAATTTCAATCATATTCAGCTTACTCATTTCATGTTTTTTATCGGCTGAAAACTTTGTCTCACTCACTTGGAATGAGCCCCAAATCAGTTCATTATATCAGCCCTATATTTTACAGAAAAATCTAAATGAAAATGAATTAATTAATTTATCTCCCAAAGATGATTACTTGGCCATCTCCTCTCCGAAAAGTTTGGTTCAAGCTTTTCGAAATTGCATCTCTAAAACAGATAACTCATCTTTTTACAGCAAAAATATTCAATCAGCACAAACCTCTTCTCATCTGAATCTACGTTTTTATGCAGGTGCAGATTATACGCGTAACCTAACCACTGAGAAACATTATTATTACTATAATTACGCTGTCTTATTCACAGGAAACATCAAAAGTAAACTATTTTACTATGCAAATTGGTATATGGGTAAATTCGGTTTAGATAGCGATGTTGCCAAAAAAACTTCTCCATTATTTGATACTTGGAAACAACAATCAACCAATGACGATGGTTTTTATCTGGATAATATGACTGCAAAAATCAGCTATCACAGCAGCGTAGGAGATTTTACCATTGGTAGAGGAAAATATGAAATTGGCAGTAATATCAGTGGTAGCGTAATCTTGAATGATGTCGCAAATGATTACGGATACTTTAGTCATAATCTTCAGTTGGGAAAATTTTCCTTATCTTTTATGCACGCCACCTTGGTGGCAGATAGCACCAACGCCGAAATTGGCAATAATGCACTATATTACAAAAATTATGAAGATAAATATTTAGTTGTTCATAAATTAGATTGGAATCCAAACCCAAAATTTCATTTCTTTGTCGGTGAGCATATCATATATGGTAGCAGAAACATCGACCCGAGTTATCTTCTCCCTCACACCTTTATGCGAGTTACCGAGCACAATCTCTATGACCGTGATAATGTATTGATATTTTGGGGAGGAGATTGGCAAATATCAAGTTCCAATACAATCTATTCAAATCTTATTTTGGATGAACTTTCTAAAAGTAAAATTTTCACAAATTGGTGGGGAAATAAATATGCTTTTCAGATAGGAAATTCTCAGAAATTATTTTTTAGAGATTCCAAAATCACCGTCGAATTCACCGCTGTTCGTCCTTGGATGTACACTCATAAATATTTAGTTAATAAATTTTCCAATGAAAAAAAGCCTCTTGGTTTTACGGCCGGGAGTAATATCTTGCAATATACAGTTGAGCTGAATCTTGATCTTGCTAACAATCTAAAATTGGATCTGCAATCCTCTTACTCACGTCAGGGATCAGTCGGTAATGATTTTTTGGTCAACTATAAGGATCGTCCTACTGATGAAGCAAATTGGCTAGAAGGAGATATTACTGATAAATATAGAAATGGCGTAATATTAACCTGGCAAGTTAACCACCATCATTTATTTAAGATTGGATACGAGATCGAGCAGATTCGCTCTGAAGATGCCAATGACACTATCTCAATTAGCTATCAGGCAATTTACTAAAAGTTATTATTTCATTAAAGAAACCGTGAGTTTTTTAGCTCACGGTTTCTTTGTTTATGTGCTTCATTAGCTAGCGACAATAAAACAAATTTGCATAGATGTGTAGATTTTTTTGAAAGAGTGGCTAGGACACACACCTCCCGGCTAAAGCCGTACTCCTCTGATAGAGGAGAATGAATCTTAGCTGCCAGTCGAGATCGTTTTGTTACGAGTCGGCTTTTACAAATCGGCTTTTCGTAGAAAAACGATTTCGATCAAAACGATCTCGACTGGCGGGGTGTGTACAATTCCGTGTTAACACACTGACGTGGGGTATAAAATTTAGTTCCGCTTCCTTGATGAAAACTGAAAAAGACTCTATTTTGCAAAATTTATTTCCTCTCATTAAAATATTTTTTAGTTTGGAACACTACTTGCAACTTACTTTTATAAATTATTTTGGCGCAATATAACACAATACTAGCTCCTCATAAATAATTCATCTATACTTGGAGGTATTAATGAAAAAAATATTCTTTATAAACATACTGATACTGCTGTCTATTTCACTTTTCGCCAAGCCCATCACTCTCATTGAAGCTCAAAAAGCTGCAAA
>DAOWES010000262.1 GCA_030638385.1 Candidatus Cloacimonadota bacterium
TTGCTTTTATTAAACGTTTCTAATGATATTAGTTTGGTAGATAAGAAAAGTCCTGAAATGCAATATATAGATAATGTGTTTATTTGGAATGGAGATAGTAACATTTTCTTAGCTATGGTAAAGTCCATCGAAGATAGGTGGAACGTGGCTAATGATACCAAGTATGGTTTAGTCCGGGTTATTTTGATAGTGGAAGATTCAGTGATGTACTATTCGCGCTTTAGCCCCCTGTTGTATAGTGAGATAATGAAGCAGACGCAGCGCTTGATATCGCAAGAACTTGATGACATGAACAAGCGTCAACGCATGCGGGCTCGCCCCAAAGTGTTGATGTGTCATTCTTTTGAAGATGCTATCGACTTGTATAATAAATATCAAAAATATATCATTGCTGTAATTTCGGATATTCGTTATGAATATAAAGGAAAAGAAGATCCGCAGGCAGGAATAAAATTAATTAAGAAACTTCATCAGATGAAGGCGAAATGTCCGATGTTATTGCAATCTTCTGAGATAAAGAATAAGAAAAAAGCTACCGAATTAGGAATTTCATTTTTACACAAAAACTCTATCTCTCTTTTGCACGATTTAAGAAAATTCATTATTACGAAATTGGGTTTTGGAGATTTTATCTTTAGAAATTCTGACGGTATCGAAATAACTCGAGCAAGTTCTTTTAACGATTTGAAGAGTCTGATAAAAGTAGTTCCTGAAGATTCGCTAATTCATCATGGTAGAATGAACAGCTTTTCAGCCTGGCTTACTGCTCACGGAGAATTTCTTATTGCGAAAAGGCTCCGGGATGTTTATGTGCAAGATTTCAGTTCTACCGAAGAGCTAAGAACATACCTCATAAAGGTTATTGAAGAGGTAAAAACACTTAGGAACCGGGGCAAAATTATAAACTATAATCCAAATTTCCTTGATGTTCAAGAAGGTATTATGCGCTTTAGTGGTGGCTCTTTTGGAGGCAAAGGACGTGGCTTGGCATTTTTGAACTCGCTATTTGTAGCAATGGATTTTGGAAATAAATATCATGATGTGAAAATTCGTATACCGCAAACATTTATAATTGGTACAAATGAGTTCGATTATTTTATTGAAGCAAATAATATCGACTCCAGAATCACTTTAAAAACAGACGAAGAGATACGGAATATTTTCTGTGAAGGTAAATTATCAAAAGATTTGAGGGAGATTCTTACTACTTTTATAGAAAAGGTAGATTATCCGATTGCAATTAGATCTTCGGGATTGTTGGAAGATTCTCAATCTCAACCATTTGCCGGAATTTATGATACTTACATGCTGCCAAATAATGAAAAAAACGATGAGCTGAGATTAAGTAAAGTTATCACTGCAATCAAGCTGGTTTTTGCTTCTGTATATCAAAAAAACACGCGCTGCTATATTGAGAGTATTAATTATAAAATGGAAGAAGAAAAGATGGCTGTGATATTACAGGAAATTGTGGGAGATCATTATGACGGTTATTATTATCCCAATATTTCCGGTGTGGGACAGTCATATAATTTCTATCCTATCTCCTATCTGAAAAATAGCGATGGTATTGTCTCTTTGGCGGTAGGTTTGGGCAAAACCGTGGTCGAAGGGGGAAACGTTTATCGCTTTAGTCCAAATTATCCCAAAACCAATATCTTGTCGGAAAAAGATCTGCTTGGAGAAACACAAAAAGATCTCTATGTGCTCTCTATGAATAATGAAGATGACTCGGAATTACCAAAGACAGAAGATACTTATTTGCGAAAGCTAAAAGTGAGAACAGCTGTAAAGCATGGTTCATTGGATGATATTGTATCGGTTTGGGATATCGATAATGATCGCTTGGTTTCCGGAGATTTAGGTGTTCGCGGACCAAAGGTGATAACCTATTCGAATATCTTACATCACGGTAAGTTTCCGCTTGCTGAAATTACCCGAGATATTTTGGAGATTGGAGAAAAATCGATGGGTGTTCCGGTGGAAATAGAATTTGCCGTTACTCTTTCCAAAGACATAAAAAACAATATTTACCCAACATTCTATATCTTGCAAATTCGGCCACTTACGATAAATACAAAAGAAGTTTCCATCGATCTTGATACATTGGATAAAGATGATGTATGGTTATTAACAGAAAATGGTATGGGGAATGGCGTTGTTAGAGATATTTCCGATGTAATATTTATCAAACCGGAAACATTTACTACAACAAAAACGATTGAGATGAAAGATGAGGTGGCGAAATTAAATGATATTATGAAAAAGAACAATATCGATTATGTGTTGATCGGGCCCGGAAGATGGGGTTCGCGAGACAGATTTTTGGGTGTACCTGTGAAATGGGCCGATATCAATAAAGCCAAAGTAATTGTGGAAGCAGGTTTAGATGGTTTTAAGGTAGATGCTTCGCAAGGTACTCATTTCTTTCATAACTTGGTAGCTATGAATGTGGGATATTTCACGGTTCCATACGGAGAAGAAAACGCCATTATAAATTGGGATTGGTTAAAAGAGCAGAAAATTATTAATGAAACAGAACACTTCTTACATATAAAGATAGAAGGCAGTTTCATCATTAAAATGGATGGACGAAGTGGAATTTCGATGATAACAAAGCACAGCTGATTTTTGGGAAGCAATATGAAGAGTGAAGAGATAAACAAGTGTTTTCTAAGATGAAATTTGCTGAAATTGAATTTGCAGCTGATTTTTCCAATGAAGATGCATTAATTACTTTAATGACTTAAAATGATTCTATTAGCTACGTTATATGTCGCTTCATATATTTTGAAACAAAGATGACAATGCTGTTCGGTAACTGGTTTAAGCAGAAACACTTGACACTCAAAATTGATAATATAAAAATTTTCCGATATTAACGTAGCATCAAATATGGAGGTAAATTATGACACTGAACGAATTCATGGCGAATGTAAAAGCAAAAAATTTAGCACAACCGGAATTTTTGCAAGCTGTTGAAGAGGTCGTTGAATCTTTGTGGCCCATTGTAGAGCAGAATCCCAGATTCCAAAAAGCAAAAATCTTGGAAAGAATTGTTGAGCCGGAACGTGTGATTATGTTTAGAGTGCCTTGGGTTGATGATCAAGGAGAAGTTCAAGTTAATCGTGGATATCGGGTTGAATTTAATAGTGCAATTGGACCATACAAAGGTGGATTACGTGTTCACCCAAGTGTAAACTTGAGTATTTTGAAATTCCTCGGATTTGAGCAAGTATTTAAAAA
>DAOWES010000221.1 GCA_030638385.1 Candidatus Cloacimonadota bacterium
ATAAAATTATCGCCGAAGAGGTTTTAAAAGAGATTCGCAATCGCCTCTCTTTTTTGGTAAATGTGGGCTTACATTATCTCACATTAGATAGAAAAGCCCCCACCCTTTCCGGTGGTGAATCGCAACGTATCAGATTAGCTAGCCAAATTGGAAGTAGCTTAGTAGGGGTAATGTACATTCTTGATGAACCCAGTATCGGCCTGCATCAACGTGATAATGACAAACTGATTAATATGCTGCTGCATCTGCGTGATATTGGAAACACAGTAATCGTGGTGGAACATGATGAAGATATGATATTATCGGCGAATCAAATTATCGACTTTGGCCCACGAGCCGGCGTATATGGTGGAGAGATAATATTTCAAGGAACGCCAAAACAGATATTAAAGTCGGAAAAATCGTTAACAGGAAAATATCTTAGTAGAAAATTATCGATAGATGCACCTCCGGAAAGAATGAAGCCGGATAGTCGAAAGTTAACTATTTTTGGAGCCAATCAGAATAATCTAAAAAACATCAATGCTGAAATCCCGGTTGGGCTATTTACTTGTGTTACAGGTGTTTCCGGTTCAGGCAAAAGCTCTTTGATAAATCAGATATTGTATCCTACTTTGGCAAATAAGCTAAACAAAGCAAGTCATCGCGAAGGTAAACATTCAGAAATCAAAGGAATTGAATACTTTGATAAAATCATCAATATTGATCAACAACCAATTGGTAGAACTCCTCGTTCCAATCCCGCTACTTATATTAAATTATTTGATCCAATTCGAGAATTATTAGCGATGCTTCCAGCCTCAAAATTAAGAGGTTACAAACCGGGAAGATTTTCTTTCAATGTAAAAGGTGGTCGTTGCGAAGCTTGTGCCGGTGCGGGCATGAAGCAAATCGAGATGCACTTCTTACCGGATATCTATGTTACTTGTGATGTCTGCAAAGGGAAGCGCTACAATAATGAGACTTTGGCCATTAAATACAAAGATAAAAATATCTCAGAGATATTGGATATGGATGTTCAAGAAGCTTATGAGCTTTTTAAAAATGTGCCGAAAATTGCCAAAAAATTACGAACACTAATTGATGTTGGTTTGGAATATATAAAAATCGGACAAGCTTCTACAACCCTTTCCGGCGGCGAAGCTCAAAGAATTAAGCTGTCTCGAGAACTTAGCAAAACCAGTACCGGCAAAACCATCTATCTGTTGGATGAGCCCACTACCGGTTTGCATTTTGATGATATTAAAAAATTGCTGACTGTTCTCCATCGCTTAACGGCAATGGGAAACACAATTGTAGTTATCGAACACAATCTTGATGTTATCAAGTGTGCCGATTATATCATCGATTTGGGTCCTGAAGGTGGTGATGGTGGAGGTACAATTGTTGCCACCGGAACTCCGGAAGAGATCGCTAATAATGAAAATTCTTTTACAGGTGAATATCTGAAAAAGCATATGGATTTTAATTAGATTTTTTGATAAAGGTAATCACAAAAGGAAAAAAAATGAAAATTCAAGAACAAATAGAAAAATTGTATTATCAAACAGAATATAGCGATGCAGATCGTGAAATATTTACTAGATTTATTCAACAACTAAATGAAGGTAAGATCCGCTCTGCAGAAAAAATTGCTGAAACTTGGCAAACCAATAGTTGGGTTAAACAAGGAATTATCGTTGGCTTTAAGATGGGGAAAATTGTGGAGATGGCTTCTAATTCAGCTCTACCCTATCTTGATAAAGATACATATCCGGCTCGTAAATTTAGTTTGGAAGATAAGATTCGCTTGGTTCCCGGTGGTTCTTCAGTGCGTAATGGCGCCTATATTGCTCCTTCTGTGGTAATGATGCCTCCAATGTATGTAAATGTAGGGGCCTTCGTGGATGAAGGTTCGATGATCGATTCGCACGCCTTAGTTGGTAGTTGTGCTCAAATTGGTAAACGAGTTCACCTTAGCGCTGCGGCACAAATAGGTGGAGTTATCGAGCCCATTGGAGCAAATCCGGTAATTATCGAAGATGATGTTTTCATTGGTGGTAATTGCGGAGTTTACGAAGGTGTGATTATCAAACGAAAAGCTATTTTGGCTGCCGGTACTATTATAACGGCTGGCGTTCCGGTGTATGATGCCGTGAATAATTGTTATATCCGCAAAACGGCAGAAACCCCTCTAACCATTCCCGAAAATGCTGTTGTCGTTCCCGGATCCAGACCCTTGAAATCAAATCCTGAAATCTCCATCTACTGTCCGGTTATCATCAAATATCGCGATTCCAAAACAGAAGCATCTGTTGTGTTGGAAGATGCTTTGCGCTAACGAGGATATATTATGGATAAAAATATAAATATCTTAGCTATTAACACATCATCTACTTCGGGAAGTATTGCTTTGTATACCCGTGGTGCTATCGTTCACTTATCGTATTTGGATATTAAAAAAACTCATTCCGAGCGTTTAATGCCCCAGATTAATTTAGCGTTAGAACAAAATAATTTATCTGCAAAAGAGCTAGATCTTATCTGCATTGCAAATGGGCCAGGTTCATTTACAGGCATCAGGATTGGCTTGGCAACTGCCAAAGGCCTCAGTTTTGCAAATAAAATCCCCATCCTACCTATCGATAATTTAAAGCTTTTAGCTACAAATCTTTGGGGGTCGAAAAGGGCAATTTTAACTTTTATAGATGCCAAAATGAGTGAAGTATATGCAGCACTGTATGACGAGAATCTAAATGAGATTATTCCACCCCAAAATAGCAAACCGGATGAATTTTTACAAAAGATTGATCAACCGGTAATAATCGTGGGAGACGGTGCTGAGAAGTATGAAGAAATCATTAAGCAAAGTAATATAGATTTCATTGTCGCTCAACCTCATCAACATCTGGATTTAGCTTCCACAATGATTAGCATTGCTTTGCAAAAAGATGAAATTCCCAAATATAGTTTTGATGAAATTGCAAATTTAGAACCCTATTATTTAAGAAAATCACAAGCGGAAATAGAGAGAGAGAAAAAACTACAAAATTAAAAGGATGGTATGAGATGGAAAATAGACCAAACTGGCAGCAATATTTCATGGAAATGGCTTTTTTAGCTGCGAAACGTTCTACCTGTTTAAGAAGAAAAGTTGGAGCTGTTATAGTTCGGAATAATCAAATTTTATCTTCAGGTTACAATGGAGCTCCCAAAAATATTACTCATTGCTCAGAAACCGGTTGCCTCCGTGAACAAATGAATGTTCCTTCCGGAGAACGTCATGAATTATGCCGTGGCGTACATGCTGAACAAAACTCCATTATTCAAGCAGCGGTAAATGGAAGTAGCATCGCAGGAGCAGTTTTATATTGCACAAACCAGCCTTGCATTATCTGTTCAAAACTTCTCATCAATTCAGAAATCCGCACAATATATATTTCCGAAGCGTACCCGGATAAACTTGCTCAAAAAATGTTAAAAGAAGCCGGAATCAATATTAATCTTGTAGATATGAAAACCGGAGAAGTTACTAGAGTTCAATAGTTCTGCAAAATTCAACGTTTAGCACACAAGCTCTCCTTGATAGGAGAGCTTGTGTGTTATTATTCTCATTTACGCTGAGTATCGTGACTCAGGTAAAAAAAACAAATAAAGATTTTTTGAAAGAGTGAATAAAGAAAACACACCTCCCGGCTA
>DAOWES010000300.1 GCA_030638385.1 Candidatus Cloacimonadota bacterium
AACGATCTCGGGAGTCGGCTACGAATCGGCTTTTCGCAGAAAAACGATTTCGACAAGAACGATATCTGCAGGGAGAAGGACAGCCGGATGAGGGAAATACTGAGGCATCCTAAAATAATTTAACTCTAATTTTGAGAATTATCCGGTTTGGCGTTTTTGAGTTTTTTTAGAGTGAACTCTCTATTTTATTCATAAAAGATCATTCCTTTAAAATCACTTCAAGAGAAATCATTGACAAATGACATTATCAATTTAAGAGGACCAAAATAATGATTTAATAAGTAGTGTAATATTTTTTATAAAAAAAAATAAAAAGAGATATTTAATAAGGATATAATATGAAAAAAATAGCAATTACTACCGGTGACCCGGCTGGTATTGGCCCGGAAATAGCATCGAAAACAATTAGATTTTTACCAACCAAAAAAGATATTTGTTATGTTGTTTATGGAAAATTAAATCCAGCTATTGATGGCAATGATGTAATTAAAATCGATACCATTGAATCAGCGAATAATTGTGAACACATTTACTGGATCGAAGTAGATAATTATGATGTTATACAGGGAGAAGCTTCAGAAAATTCAGGCAAAGCTGCTTATGAAATATTGGAGAAAGTTGCCAAAGACCTTAATGACAAAAAACTGGATGCGGTAGTAACCTGCCCCATTTCTAAAAAGGCCATTCATTTCACTCATCCTGAGTTCATCGGGCATACAGAATTTTTTGCTCAAAGCTCATCAAACCCGGATGTAATAATGTCTTTCTGGGGACAACATTTTAATCTGGCATTATTAACAACACACATGCCGGTGCAGAATGTGCCTTCATTTCTCACTAGAGAAGTTTTAGAAAAGAAATTCAAACTTATTTATTCCGAAGCAAAACGTCTCTTGGGAGCTCCCAAAGTGGCAATGTTGGCAATCAATCCTCATGCCGGTGAAGATGGCGCTTTTGGCAATGAAGACATAATAATAAGAGAGCTGCTAGATGATTTGGCAAAAGAAGATATACTTATTGATGGCCCATTTCCGGCAGATACTTTTTTCTCGAGAAAAGCCACTGACTATGATCTGATTATTTCAGCATTTCATGATCAAGGATTAATTCCATTTAAGATGCTTACAGCTGATGAAGGCGTAAATGTAACTTTGGGTCTTCCCTACATCAGAACATCGGTAGATCATGGCACTGCTTTTGATATCGCCGGTAAAGACATTGCTTCTGAAACCAGTTTGGAAAGCGCCATTAAATTTGCCGAAAGCTTACTCAATCCTCAACAGGGAACTGAGTTTATCAATTATTCCATCTTCGCTAAACATTATGATAAATATATGCAACAAGTAAATTATCCTCGATGGACTAAATTAATTTTGGATAGATATAGCGAAACGTACAAACATGAACCTGAAAAAATATTGGAATTGGCCTGTGGAACTGCAAATATTGCCTCTCTACTCACCGAGCAAGGTTTTCAGGTAGATGCATCTGATCTGGCGCCGGAAATGCTAAAAATTGCGGCAAAGAAGAAATATGTTCCAAACCTATATTATGCAAACATGTTAGATGAGATCAAAACCGGGAAGTATGAGCTTATTTTGCTTTTATTTGATAGTTTGAATTATCTGAGTAGCATTGAAGAAGTGAGCACTCTACTGACCAATACCCACAAGGCTTTGCAAAAAAACGGGATGTTTATTTTTGATATCACTACCATAAAAAACTCAATTGATAATTTTGACGGATTTGTAAATTTGGAAGATTCGATTGACCAATACATTATTCATCAAAGTGATCTCGACAAAGAGAGTAATATTCAAACCACTGAACTTACTTTTTTCACAAAGAAAGGTTTTAACTTTTCTCGGGCCGATGAAATTCACAAACAGACAATATTCTCAATTAAAAAACTAAAAGAAGTAATCAAAGCGAGTAAACTTAAATTAGTAGGAATTTACAGCAGCGATAGCTCTACAAATTTACTAAAAAGACGATCAAGTGTATTGGAAAATGATTACAGCAGATTGTTTATGGTACTTACAAACTAATGCTTTTTAAGAACGAAAAACAGTTTTATGCTTCACATCAATTATTTGCCGGAGTTGATGAAGCAGGTCGAGGTCCTTTGGCAGGCCCGGTTGTTGTTGCCTCTGTCATTTTGGGAAAAGATGTACATTTCGAAGGTTTAAATGATTCTAAAAAACTCAGCGAAAAGAAACGCGAAATATTATTCGAGCAGATTATTACAAAAGCAAAAGAATTTCATGTTGAGATAGTCCCGCGTGAAATAATCGATGAAAAGAATATTCTTCAAGCTACTTTATGGGGCATGGAAGAATCAATCCTAAAATTGAAGAACAAACCAACTCTCTGTTTAATTGATGGAAATAGTATGCCTAAAAGAATTGCCGATATATCTGAAACGGTGGTGAAAGGTGATGGCAAATATGCCTCTATTGCAGCAGCGTCTATTTTGGCCAAGGTAACGAGAGATCGTATAATGCAAAAATTACATTTGGAATTTCCGGAATATAATTTTGCCAAAAACAAAGGTTATCCCACCAAAGAACATCTGGAAGCTATCCGAAAACATGGCATTACACCACATCATCGCCGTAGCTACAAACCGGTACAACAATTCACCTTTAATTTCTAAGATAAAAGACGCCGCATCTTATCGATGTGGCGTCTTTTATATAAACCTATACTCTAGTTTTTCTGAACTTTATCAATTGTATTTCTATCGCTATATTTTTTCGAATTTTCCGCTTTATCAGTGCCGGCATTATCTGTTCTAATAAAACCATCATAATACGCAATCACTGTTTCTTCTATTGAGATATAATTGTTTTCACTTATAA
>DAOWES010000208.1 GCA_030638385.1 Candidatus Cloacimonadota bacterium
TATTCGATTTTTATTCGGGCAATATTTCCCGAGCTCCCCGCTGGATGAGAGCATTGGGAATTGAATGGATTTTTCGATTAATGCAAGAACCGGGAAGAATGTGGCAAAGATATATTATTGGAAATCCGTTATTTATATATAGAATATTTAAATGGAAAAAAGCGAGAAGTTGTTGATGCAAGATAATAAAGGATTTGATGATTTTTTTTTCCGGTTTGATAAAAAATATCGAAAAAAAATGACCACGCGTATGAAAAGAAGAATTACTATTTATCAAATTGTAATTTCTTCTACATTTGTTTTAAAAAGGATTCTCGATATATCTTTTTCATTGGTTTTTTTAATTGCATTTTCGCCAATTTTTATATTTACAGCTTTAGCTATTATCATTGAAGATCCCGGATCTGTTTTTTACACTCAAACTCGAGTTGGTATCAATGGTAAAGAATTTGGGTTTTATAAATTTCGCTCGATGGTGATGAATGCTGACAAAATGAAAGATCAACTTTTACAGCAAAATGAGTCAGGTGATGGTGTCATTTTTAAGATGAAGAAAGATCCACGAGTGACGAAAGTAGGTAAGCTTATTCGTAGATTTAGTATTGATGAGTTACCACAACTTCTGAATGTATTGAAAGGTGATATGAGTTTGGTGGGTCCACGACCTCCATTACCCAGAGAAGTTGCTGAGTATTCTATCTCAGATCATAAAAGATTGGATGTGATTCCCGGAATTACATGTATTTGGCAGGTTAGTGGTAGAAGTGATATTCCTTTTGAAGAACAAGTTGAATTAGATGAGATGTACATAAGAGAATATCGTGGCATTTGGAATGACATTGTATTATTGGCTCGTACAGTTGGTGCAGTAATTGGCGGTAAAGGAGCTTATTAGTTTAAGGAGTATAATTATGAAGGTTATATTGGAAAAAGCAAAAGAAGGTGTAGGCTTAGTAAAGATTGTTGGACGTATTGATGGTTCAAATGAAGAGAGATTTAAAAAAACATTTTCATCCTTTTTAGAAGAATATAATAGATTTGTTTTTGATTGTGGTGAACTTGAGTATATTGATAGTAGTGGTTTGGGTGCAATATTAAGTTGTTTGAAAAATGCGACAAAGCAAGATGGCGATGTCTATATTGCAAATATTCAAGCTAAACCCAGAATGTTATTTGAAATTACCAGAGCTTATAAAATTTTTGAAATTTTTGACGATGTTCAGAGTGCAATTGATAGTTTTGAAGATTAGAAATTAAAAATGAAATGTTTAATAAAATGTAGTGATGTGGAAAGCTCTTGGGTAGCAAAGCTAATGCCGGGACTATATCCACAATTTTTACGTATCCTAAATAAACCTCTTTTGGAATATTTCATCGATTTCTGTGCTTTGAATGGAATCGTTGATCTCAGAATTGTAAAAAGCGATCCTTCCGGTAAAATGGAACACCATTTTCAAAAAGGCCCTCAAAAAGGTTTGAATATTTCATATGAAATGCTAAAAACAGATGATTCATTAGCTAAAATACTTAAGAAAAATTCCAAGTTTTGTGCTGATGACGATTTGTTGATAATTGATGGCTTCTTTTTCCTGAATTATCATTGTCGATATATTGATAGGGCAGAGCTTGATAGAAATACTCCTGCTTCCATGAATGGAGGTTTGGCTGAAGATATATATTTCTTACCCAAAAATTATAATTTTAGTGAGCTCGATTTTAATTCAGAAGAAAGGATCTTTTCCGATCTCTCTATAACGCAATTAGATACGGTAAATAATTATTATCAACTATCTATGGATATTTTGGAAAACAAATCGGATAATTATTTTTTACCGGGTTATAGTAATCAGCTTGGTGAATTTGTGGGAAGAAATGTTGTTTTTCATTCTCATCGAACAAAATTTGATAAACCTTTTATGATTGGAAATGATGTTAAAATTTTTGACTATTCTCATATCGATTCATGCTCAATAATTGGGAATAATGTGATGGTCGATTCCCATTCCAATATCGAAAGAAGTATCATATATGATCAGTCTTATCTGGGTAGTGGTTTGGAATTACATAAGAAGATTGTATATAAAAATCATCTGATTGATCCGAAAAGTGGCGATTTTATTCAGGTGACAGATCAGTTTTTTATTTCTAGAATTAATAAAGTAATTGAAAGTTCATTTTTACGTCATCTAAATAAAATTATAGCATTATTGGCTATTATTATCGGCTTAATCCCCTTTGCGTTTGCTTGGAGTACAAAATCTATTTTCGGAATCCAAAGTACTAAACAAAAATATATCAAAAATGAAGAGGGAGATGAAATAATTCTAACTAAATTCCTCATTAAAAAACCCAATATATTCAATCGTCTCTTTGTAAGGTTTTGCTTTGATAAATATCCTCTTTTATTCAACGTATTAACTAATAAACTTGATCTGGTTGGGAATAAATTAATTCCAAATGATTCGTTTGGAAAATTGATCTTGAAGCAGTTGGATATTTATTGCCCAAGCGTAATTAGTTATCCGGAAGTTTTTGCCACAAATGTTTCCGATAGTGAATTTATACTCCATGAAATTTATTATAATCATAATACAAGCTTTAAATTTATGTTTAAGATAATAGCTCAGCATAAATTTAATCGCTTTTTATCTGTTAGAGATTATTTTAAAAATGGGTATTTCAGTAATTAACAGAATTTAAATTAAGGGAACTAATGGATAATAGGCAAAATCAACAACCGGAAAATGAGTATCTGAAATTTGATAAGCGTGTGTTGCTTATCTCATTAAATCAAAAGATCTTTTTCATTTTTGGAGTAGCTTTTATTGCAACAATATTGGGGTTTTTCTTCGCAAAGATGATAATCTCTGATACTTGGGAATCTCAGTGTGTGATGATTCGACATAAAAAGAATCTCCGTTCCCAAACAACTGTCCCATATCTTTATTCAGAGATGGACTATAATACCATATTACAATCTATTAAAACAAGAAAGAACCTGCAAAGTGTGATCGATTCATTAAAATTAAAACTTACGCCGGAACAGATTTATGGGACGATTAAAGTGACTAGGCGAAGTAGATCAAACTTGGTGAATGTGAAAGCGCAACACAAAGATCGCAGAGTTGCGGTGGATATTGCCAATACTTTGGCTGAAGTGTTTATGCAAAGTTATATTGAAATTTTAAACTCATCGACCAATAAAATATATCAATATTATCATAATCAGAAGCTATTATATAATGTTAAAAAAGAAGAAATTGGGAACAAATTGGCAAATTTTCGTTCAGACAATAAAATATTATCTTTGGAAAAAGAGATTCAAAATAAATATGATAATCTGAAAATATTAGAACTGGATTTGATGAATTTGCAAATGTTGATTTCATCGCTCTCCACAAAAAGTGAAGATATTGCAGCTCGTATAGAGCAACTTCCCGAAAAAGTTGAACTTTCATCTATCGTATCCGGATCCAAAGAGAAACAATTAAAATTCCTCAAAAATGAGCTGGAAGTTTTGCAAAAAAAATACACTGATAAAAATCCCAAGATTCTGAAGCTAAAAAGTGAAATTAAGCAGTTAGAGCAATCTTTGCTGAAAACTTCGCATGAAGAACAAATTCCGGATTCGAAAACTTTTGGCAAGAATAGCTTACGTGAAAGTTTGATTTTGGAACGAACTCGCTATGAAAATGAATTAATCTCATCAATAAAAAGAA
>DAOWES010000209.1 GCA_030638385.1 Candidatus Cloacimonadota bacterium
AATATTGCCCGAATAAAAATCGAATAATCCACCAACACCCATCAAAACATTACAGTTAATCTTTGGATAATTTTCCGAAATCCAACTTTCTTGAAATGGTGCTCCAAAGGCAACTAATAAAATATTTGCTTTTGAACTATTTATTTTATCTATAATTACATCACTCTCTTTTTGCCTATCAAAATAGCCGTGATGTTCCCCCACAATTTGCAGGTTTGGATATTTCGTTAATAAATTTCCCTGCATCTGTTTTGCAATATCCGGTTTAGCTCCCAGAAGAAATAGCGAACGTTTATTCTTTTCACACTCTTGGCATAACAAGGGCAAGAGATCGGTTCCATTTACATTATCAACAATGGGATTATTTAAAATATTAGCGGCATATCGAACCCCACTTCCATCACCTAAAATAAATTTCGTAGTTTGCAGAGTTTTTTTATAATGATCATCTTTAAAAGCTTTATTAAAACAATCGGCATTTACAAAATAAAATTCTTCTTTTCTATCGGTTGCAATTATCTCATCAATACAAGCAAGTGTTTCTTGCATCGTTATATTCAACACATCGATATCTAAAATATTTATAGTATCAAAGTTTTTCATCTCTTCCCTCATACAAAGTTATAATTTTTTCTATATGCAACTGCCACTGAAAAAATTTCAATCTCGCCTTAGCATTGTCAATTAGTTCTTCTCTTATTTGGAAATCATTCAAAAGATTTATCATTTTTTGGCAAATATCTTTTGGATCATCGGGGTTGAACAAGCTCACTGCATTGCCCCCAACTTCCGGCAGAGGTCCACGATTGGAACAAGCAACCGGGATATTACAAGCCATTGCTTCCACTAATGGAATGCCAAACCCTTCATAAAAAGAGGGCATCACAAAAAGAGAAGCATTTTTATAGAGATCTACCAAATCTTCCGCCGGGAAAAAACCGGTGAAATTGATATTTGCAACATCCGAAGATTTTTTATGGTAATCCAAAACCTCTTCACTGCGTTCCTTAAAACCGCCGGCACAAACAAGATTGTACTCCATTTTGATAGCTTCCGGCAATAATTCATATGCTTTCAGCAAATTAAGATGATTTTTCCCCGGATGCTCAATTCTGGACACATAGAGAATATATTTCTTAGAAGAATTCAATATCTCTTGGCGAGTTTTTGGGGATGGATCCGAATTAAATTTCTGCTTATCATAACCATTGTAGGCAACGGTAATTTTGGCTGAATCACTTTTATAAAATTTTATTATATCGGTTTTGGTAGCTTGACTAACAGCAATGATTCTGTTTGCTTTTTTTAGGAAAAATGGAATAACTTTTCTAATGTAAAACATACGAAAGCGATCATATTTTTGAGCAATATGAAATTGGGAAAGATCATGAAAAGTAGTAATTGTAAAAATGGGATAATGACAGAATAATCGGCGATTTCCGGCCGGCAGAAAAGCAAAGTCATATTTTTTCAAATCATATTTAAATGGCACAATAAAAAGATGCCAAAGCATATTAAAAATAGGTTTTGATAACTTATGCGTCACTTTGATGAAATTTATATTTTCATTTTTCACAGGAAATTTTTCCAGATCATTTTCCAATATCAATAAATCCAATTTATTGGTTTTTGAAAGCTGATAAACAACGTTATTTATATAATCTGATATTCCACTCTGACCATTATCATAAGCCATTATGCTAACCAATATTTTATACATTTATTAATTCTCCCATTATCATAACTGTTGATTTTTTTTCAACATTCTTTATATCATCTCCATTTGAAAATCTAATCTACCTCATCCCAGCCTTCTAAGATTCGGCTCTGAACGAAGTGAGGAACGATATCTACTAGGAGAAGGAGTAATTTCTGCTTCCTCTCCTTTTAGGAGAGGATCGAGGTGAGGTGATCTTTATTTTTTTTCACTCCATTACGGTTCATACCTGGAAAGAACATTAACTTGCCCTTTACTGGTATCTGTATCGCCGGTTCGAATTCTCCGATCTCCCAATCGTAAGCCTTTGTAATGAGCCCAAGAATATACAAAATTTCGGGTAATAATTTTAGGCATATTAAT
>DAOWES010000057.1 GCA_030638385.1 Candidatus Cloacimonadota bacterium
ATTTTTGTCCATAATTTATCCTATTTTACATATTTTGTATAAAAGTATTTCTAAGAGTATATTCTCTTTAATATTTAATGATTTAAGGTCTATATCTGCTTGTAGTAGTAGATTGAATATTTGCCTGATCTGACCAAGACGATAGTTTGTGGCTTGTTTAATGTAATCACCGCGGAAGCTATAGAATATTTCGTTAAGATGGGTTGAGGAGATTTCCATACTGCCTAGTCCGCGATTTTTTAACGCTAATATTTTCCAGAGAGTTGTGAAATATCTGGTTAGCATTACAATGATAAAAACTCCTGATTCATTATTTTCTAATAAATTTTCTACAATTTTAAGACTTTTGTTTAGGTTCTTGTCGCCCAATGAGTTTTGTAAATCGAAGATTTTATTTGCTTTTGATTTTCCGGTGCAGGCTCTGATGTCGTCAATTGTTATGGTGTTTGCGTTTTTAGTATAAATGATCAGTTTTTCAAGTTCATTTGCGGCAAGCATATAATCAAGTTCCAAGCTGTTTGTGAAAAGGTTGATAGCGTCAAAGTTCATTCTGATCTTTTGAGCCGAGAGTTCTGTTTTTAGCCAATTAGCTAAATCTCTGGAGCTGTAGGGCTTTTTACATTCAATGGTTATTCCATGCTCAAGGAGCTTTTTTTCTGCTGATTTTCGCTTATCTAATTTTTCCATAACTAGGATTAGGATTGATTGTGAAGAAGAATTTTGGCTGTAATCACCTAATAGATTTTTATCTGTTACGCTAAGTTTGTGAAAATCCTTAATGATAACAATTTTATATTTTCCAAGAAATGGTAGCATTTCCAAGTTTTCTAATGCGTCATTTTCAATATCTGAATCACCATAAAGAGTTACAAGATCAAAATCTTCTGATCCTGCTGTAACGAAAGCGTTTACGATTTTTTCTAAAACTTTTTCTCGTAAGTAATATTCATCTCCATGGATAAGATAGATTGGCTCTGGTTTGTTGCTCTTAAAAGATTTTAGAAATTCATAATGTTTATAAGATCTTTTTTTTTGCAGAGTCATTTACTGTACCATATATAGTACTATCGAGATTATTGAAATGGTCCAGCAGTAGAATGAGAATATTTTCAGGTTTCTTTTTTTGATAAGCTTGATAAGCATCGAGATTACTAAGAATCCGGAAACGAAAGCTGCGAATGCACCTAGAACAAAAAGTAGCATGTCGGATGAAGAGAGGTTTTTAAATTCATTAAGTTTAATGATGTTTGCTCCGAGTATTGCGGGTAGAGAAAGTAGGAAAGAGAATTTTGCAGCATCTTCTCTTTTCATTCCCACAAAAATACCCATCGCGATAGTTGAGCCGGATCGCGAAATACCGGGCATTAGGGCAAAAGCTTGCGCAGTGCCGATAAGGGCAGATTTTTTTATGCCAAGACGTTTATTGGTTTCAGGAGTTGAAATTTTATCTGAAATAAAGAGAATTAGGCCGGTAACTGCTAGTAATATACTAACTAGATATATATTTTCTGGTTTGGATGCATCAAAGATACCTTCGATTTTATCATCGAAAAGGAAATAGAACAATCCGGTAACAATGGTTGCCACTAGAAGATAAAGGATCGTATTGCGATTATTGACGTGAGTTGCGTCTTTATCTTTAAATTTAAAAAGCGAAATAATTAGCTCAATTATATCTTTTCGGAAATAAATGATGACAGCTAAAACAGAGCCTAAGTGTAGAAATATTTCAAAAGCAACTCCTGATGGCATTTCGAAATTGAGATAATGTTTTGCTAGAACTAGATGCCCTGAACTTGATACAGGTAAAAATTCCGTAAGTCCTTGTATGATTCCTAAGATGATTGATTTAATAATATCCATGATTTTTCCTTTTATAAAATTTCCGGAAGTTCTGTGTTGAAGAAATTTGAAACAGGTACAAGTTCAAATCCTCTTTTTTTTGCTTCCTCAATAAATTCCTTTAAAAATTCATATCTCGCTTCGGTAGCGCAATGAGTAATTACGAGAATTTTGTCGTTTCTTTTTTTTAGATATTCAAGTTGTGATAATTTCGTTTCTACTGATTTTTTGGTTATGGTTGGTGTGTCTAAGAAAAGTTTATTTTCTGCAGTTGGCATCATCATTTTAGTTGCCAAAGAGTATGCTATCGAAGATTGGCTTGTTCTGCTATCAACAAAATAGAGGTTATTTTCTTTTAGTGTTTCTAATACAGTCTTCATTACTTCATGGTCGGATGTCGCTAGAGAGCCCATATGGTTGTTCGCTCCAATGCAGAGCGGGAATTGTTCGATGAATTTGTTTACTCTACGCTTAATCTCTTTTTCGCTTAGATGTACGTAAATTGCATTTGGCCCCGGGTCATGTCTGGGGTAGCTTATTGGCTCCATAGGAATGTGAACTATTGTTTCATGGCCTGTGTCATTTGCCATTTGCATTACTGTTTGAGAATATTTTAAGTCGGGAAGAATGGCAAATGTGACTGCTTTGTCCAAGGAGCAGAAATCTTTGAGAAGTGTATTGTTTCTCGCTCCGAAATCATCTACGACGATTGCTAGTTTTGTGCTCGGTTTTTTATAGTTTTCAGAAGAGTAGTAGAGGCTGACTACATATCTTTGTGAATCGATTGGATCGTTAAACTGTAGCACTTGACGTTCACCATTGCGCTTAACTTTTCCGGAAACTAATTCAGCGCCGATGTTATCGATTTGCCCTGTTATTATCGCATTGGCATAATTTAGATCTAGTTTGTTTCTATCTAGGCCAAGCTTAATATATATGGCATCTTCTCCTTGATATATCGTAAACAGCTCTTTCGGTATAGAAAGTAAAACTGCAGATTTGTTTAAGGCGTCCATGGCAGAAACTTTTTTTTCAATTTTATTTATGCTAATTTTGTTGGATGAAAAGGTGAGACCTGAAAGTTTTTTGTGATTCAGGTGAATTACAAAAGCAATAAATATGATGAATAATACTGAGTATGTTAAGTTTTCGATTTTCTGTCTGTTTCTGCTCATTTGAATTTATGCTTCCTTTATTTTTTTTGAAATTAACTATTTTCATAAAGTTTTTGAGTCAAGTATAATGTTAGATTTTTGACATAAAAAAAAGACCACTCTTGCGAATGGTCTTTTAATATGGTGGGCGCGGAGGGACTTGAACCCCCGACCACCTGCTTGTAAGGCAGGCGCTCTCCCAACTGAGCTACACGCCCCATTATTGAAAATGGGTGTATCTGAAAGGTCTTAGAAAATGGTGGGCGCGGAGGGACTTGAACCCCCGACCACCTGCTTGTAAGGCAGGCGCTCTC
>DAOWES010000204.1 GCA_030638385.1 Candidatus Cloacimonadota bacterium
AGAGGTCTTCTTGCAAAGACCTTTTTATTATGGCTTCCGGCAACCGCCGGAGATTTGAACCCCCGCTTGGTAAAAAAGGTCTTCTTGCGAAGACCTTTTTATTATGGCTCCTGAAGAGGGATTTGAACCCCCGACCTAGTGGTTAACAGCCACCCGCTCTACCGCTGAGCCATTCAGGATTATCATTAACTGACGAAAACTTTTTTATTAGGGTGGGCTTTTTGTGTCAATATTTTAAATACATAATTTGACAAAAAGTAGCTATCAATAATCTTGCTTAGTGTAAAAAAACTTTTGGAGTTTGAAAATGAAAAATATATTAGCTGCTTTAAATACGGCTCAAAATCTATTAGCCGAGTTTATTGCTGATGAAAGTAATTTAAATGAAATTCGTCAAATAGCTGAAGAGCTGGTAGCGTGTTTTGATAATGGGAATAAAGTCTTGATTTGCGGTAATGGTGGCAGCTCAACAGATGCTATGCATTTTGCCGAAGAATGCACCGGTAGATTTCGTTCTCACCGTAAAGCCTTACCGGCAATCGCACTTACGGATTCTTCCCATATAACATGTGTTGGCAATGATTATGGTTTTGATGAAATATTTGCACGTGGGGTGCAGGCTTTTGGGAAAAAAGGTGATCTACTAATTGCCTTATCTACAAGTGGAAATTCGGGAAATATCATCAGAGCGATTGAGCAAGCGGAAGAACAAGAGGTGAAAACAGTTGCTCTTTTGGGGAAAAATGGAGGAAAATTATTAGACAAGTGTAATTTTCAATTGGTAATTCAGGGTGAAACATCTGATCGAATCCAAGAAATTCATATGCTGATTTTGCACATATTAATCGAACAGGTCGAACGTATCAAGTTTCCGGAAAATTATTAATTATGAAATTAGTGGTACAAAGAGTTCAGCAGGCGAGTGTAAAAGTTAGGGGAGAAATTGTCGGACAAATCGGCGCCGGTTTACTCGTTCTAGTGGGAATTCATAAAGATGATGATGGTAGCGAAATAAAGTGGCTGGCGAATAAATTGGTGGGGTTACGTATATTTGAAGATGCAGATGAAAAGATGAATCTTTCGGTACAGGAAATAGAAGGTGAGATTTTGGTAATTTCCCAATTTACACTTTATGGTGATAGTTCCAAAGGTAGGCGTCCCGGATTTTCAGAAGCAGCTATGCCGAAAGTTGCTCTAAAACATTATCAAAATTTTGCGGAAGCATTGAGTAATCTTGGCATAAAACCTCAAGAAGGCATTTTTGGTGAACATATGGAAGTCTCCTTAATCAATGATGGTCCTGTAACCATGATCATAGAAAAGTGATATTATGATAAAAAACATTATTTTTGATCTTGGAAAAGTTTTAGTCGATTATGACTATAGTGAGTTTTTCCAAAAATACAATTTAGGGAATACTGAGATAGAATTTACACGCATGAGCTCTTTTTATGAAGCATTTAATCGCGGCGATATTTCCCGAAATGAATTTTTGCTGAAGCTAAGGATATTTCTAAATACAGATAAAGATCTAAATAGTTTGGCAAAAGATTGGGCAAGTATATTTTCTCTTCTCGTTCCAATGACAAAAATTGCCGAGGAATTATCTGGAAAATTCGAGATATTCATATTTTCAAATACCGATGAAATTCATTTCAATCATATAAAATGCAAATTTAAAGAGCTGAGTGTTTTTGGTGAAAATTTGATGCTCTCTTATGAATTAGGTTGCCTTAAACCGGATGAAAAGGCTTATACCTCAGCCTTAAATAAATTTACTCTATTTTCGGAAGAATCTCTCTTTATTGATGATAGAATTGAAAATGTGAAGGCAGCCAATGATCTTGGAATTACTGCAATACATCATTTGGATTTTGCATCTACCAAGCAGAAGCTTGAAGAAATTCTGGGAATTCATTTTAAGTAAATTATATTTTTTGAATAAGGAAGTTGATAAATATTTTGTATAATAGAGTGAGTTCTGCATAATTAAGTGTTTTGTGAAACCTCACCTCAAAGATCCCTCATCCTACTGTCCTTCTCCCTGTAGATATCGTTCTTACCGAAATCGTTTTTGATAAATCAAAAGCCGATTCGTAGCCAACTCTCGAGATCGTTTGCTATCGCAAGCCGACTCGTAGAAGGAACATAAGGATAGCAGGAATAATCCCCCCTATTGGAAAGTCGGGGTGTGTATGCAAGTGTTCATTTCAAAAGAAGTTATGCTTTTTATTGAGAGCCAAAAAAAATCTAAATAGTTGGAAAGCAATTCAGCGGGTTTTCGTTATGTTTAATCTGATTTTTTAGAGCAGTCTAAAGGAATATATTAGGAATATTATTGTAGATATTTCCACGCAACAAATGTATTTGTTTAAGGCAGAACAAATAATTAAACAATATTCTATTTCAACATCAAAATATGGGATTGGTAATTTAAAAGATTCAATGAGAACACCTTTAGGTAAGCATGAAATATGTGAGAAAATTGGTGCCGGTATACCCATATACGGGATCTTTGAAAAAAGATGCTATAATGGCATTTCTGCAAAGCAATTGCAGCAAGCTGATACCAAGGATTTGATAACTTCCAGGATTCTCAGATTAAAAGGTTTGGAATTAAATATAAATCGCGGTGGCGATATCGATTCCGAAACTCGAGAAATTTGGATTCATGGAACTAATGAAGAGCAACTAATTAGTTCCAAAGCTTCACATGGATGCATTCGAATGAATAATAAAGATATCATTGAATTATTTGATTTGGTGGAGCTGGGAACAATCGTAGATATTCAGCTTGGTGAAGATGAAAATGGAATTTTTAAACAAATTTCCACTATAATTAATATTTAATTTCGCTCTTACTTTTTTGCTTATTATACCATTTTTTCAATTCAGCTTTGATGATTTTTTGTTTATATTTACCCTTCTGATTGTTAAATCCTTTCAAAGTAACTTTTTTCATCTTATCTATCTGATAAAATAAAAATCTATTATTTTCCAATTTTATGACAGGACTGCTATAACCTTCTTCATGGGTAGAAATGTCATTGATAATTAGCTTACTAAACTTGGATGAGAAGATATCTTCATCAATAGAATCTATGGCAATATGATTCCAGCCGCCTAAAAAATATAGCAAATGCTCAGGCTTACCACTGTTATTAATTCTATTCGCAATTCGTTGTGTATAATTATTTGCTTTTTGAATCTGTTTTTGAGCTAATAATACTTTCTTAATTTCATCTTTGGCTGACTCAAAATTAAGTTGTTTGGAGCTTTTCTTCTTTAATAAATAGATAACAGCAAATTCATCCCCGCTATCAATTATACTACTATATTTTTCATTGGGCCAAATTCGTAATAATTCTTTGCGATGTGTTGCTATATTATCTAAATAAGGGAAATTATCATCTGCTTTTTGAAACTCTGTTTTGTAGATATTTTTAGAATTGGTAAATTTGTAAGCCTGCGAAAAATATCTGGTTGAATCAAATAATGCTTTCGCTTTTTGATAGGCATTCAGTTCAGCTTGTTTATCGTGAAGTTCTTTTGTTATCTCATCTTTAAGTTCGGAAAAGAGGGGAATGCCGGCAGCATAATCTTTGTTTTTGAAAACGATCAACCAACCATTTTTATAATTTAGTGGCGAGGAATATGTGGAATTTTCAAGCGCAAATATCTCATTTTGAAGTGTTGATGGTAGCTCTTTATATTCTATAATTGTATTGGAAGCCAAAGCACAATTATCTGAATATATTTGTTTTAGAAGTTTAAAATTTATTTTAGTTTGG
>DAOWES010000043.1 GCA_030638385.1 Candidatus Cloacimonadota bacterium
CTTCCTATTAATTACGAAACCATTCAGCAAGCGATCAGTGCCAATTGCGATACCGATAAAGTCTTGGTAGCCCCAGGAACGCATTATTAAGAATATCAATTTTAATGGGCATATATTATCCTAACCTCAGGAGAAGATTCCGCTTGAAGAATGAGAAGCAATGAAGAAAGAATATGAAGATTCTTATGTGCAAAAACCTGATAGTGACTAAAAACAAGAGTTCTGCATAATAGCTGGAGGTAAAATGAAAAGAATGCTATTTTCCCTGGTGACGATTGCTTCAATCCTGTTGATGACCATACCTAATTATCTTGTAGATGGTAGGTCGATTTACTCTAAATGGACAAAAGCCCAGAACATATACATATATATATTTATTTTGACAAATATTCCCCTCATTGATTTTTGTCTTATTCGAAGGTAGAAGAGGAGCGTTAAGCAGGTATTCGGATGAAGGAAGCTGTATTCCAGTGAAATCCGAGGAAGGGCATTAACGCCGAAACATTTCGATAGCAGTAATTGAAATGTTGGCTTTTAGGGTTGAATCCCTAAAGCTGTCACGAAAATTTCGTGGAGAGCTTTTATTAAAATATCAGTAAGATTTTCATTATTTGACTCTTATTTTTTTTACTCTCTTCTGAAATTATCCCGTGCTTCTATTTGTTTGAATCTATAAACAGATAAAGGAGCAATGTATGCAAGTAATGAAATTTGGCGGAACATCGGTTCAAGATGCTACTGCTATCAATCGGGTAATCGAAATATTAAGGCAACAACAGACACAAAGCACTATAGTTGTCTCTGCATTTGCCACTATCACAAATCACCTGTCAGAACTCATCGAAAGCTTAAAACAGCAAAATATTTCCGCTGCCGAAAGTCACATTAACTATATCCATAATCGCCACCTCACTATTTCACAGGATCTTAACTTAGAGTCCGAAATTTTTTGCTTTATTGAGGAAATGACCGAGGAATTAAAACAAATCGTTCTCGCCTCAAAGATCCTTGGCGAAGTAACCCCAAGATCTATCGATTCTATAATGAGTTATGGCGAGAGATTATCCTCTTATATCATTTATCATGCCATGAAAAACGCAGGAATTTCCATCTCACATATAGATGCAAGACAGATAATTAAAACCGACTCAAATTACAGTGAAGCCGAAGTTAGAATTACAGATACTACACAAGCAATAGAGCAATTTTGCAAGCCGCTTTTTTCCAATCATGATGTAGTTATTACAGGTGGATTTATTGGTTCCGATTCTTCCGGCAATACCACAACACTGGGCCGGGGTGGTTCGGATTATTCTGCCGCCATTATAGCTGCCGCCTTAAATGCCGACCGTCTTGAGATCTGGACAGATGTTGACGGCATAATGACCTCAGATCCCCGCATTATTCACGATGCAAAACAGATCTTATGTCTTACCTATGACGAAGCCGCGGAACTTGCCTATTTCGGAGCCAAAGTTCTTCACCCGAAAACAATTTATCCCGCCGTCGAAAACCAAATACCTGTTTTTGTAAAAAACACATTCAATCCCGATTTTCCCGGCACAAAGATCATTAATTTTTCAAAAAACAATAAAATGATTAAAGCGATCGCTTTTCGACCTGGAATTACGGTTATTAACATTAATTCAAACAGGATGTTAGGCGCTTACGGTTTCTTAAGCAACGTTTTCAATGTATTCGAAAAACATAAAACATCAGTTGATCTTGTTACCACATCAGAAGTAAATATTTCCCTGACAGTAGATGATGATAAAAATTTACCGTTGATCATATCCGATCTCAATAAATTTGCGAAAATCAGTGTGCAAAAAGAGATGGCGATCATATCAGCTATCGGCGAAGGCATCAGAAATACAGCCGGTATTTCTTCCAGGTTATTTGGAGTTCTTAAAGGTATCAATATTTCAATGGTAAGCATCGGAGCATCGGAAGTAAACTTGAGCATCATAGTAAATGAGAATGACATGATAGAAGCCATTCGTTTGCTTCATAATGAGTTTTTAGCTTCTCTTCCCCATTCCGAAATATTTCGCGAAATAACAAAAACAGATACGGAGTAAATCTATGAAAATTATAGGACAATGTGATATCAAAGAGATCGCCGAAATGTACGGCACTCCTCTTTATGTATATGACAAACAGCAAATTATCAGTAATTATAATAAATTGAAAACTGCATTCAGGAAACATTATACGAAAACCGAGATTCACTATGCAGTAAAAGCGAACAGCAATATTCACCTTTTAGAACTATTTAATGAACTTGGTTCAGGAGTGGATTGCTCATCACCGATCGAACTGTTTTTAGCAAAAAAGGCCGGCTTCGATCGCTCAAACATAATGTACACAGGGAATTACGAGAGTATTGATGAACTGAAATTCGTCATTGCCGAAGATGTGATAATAAATCTGGATGATATCAATTCACTTAAAAGATTGTTACGCTTTCACACACCGGAGAGAGTTTCATTTCGTATTAATCCCGGGATCGGACGTGGAGGATTTGAAGGTATTGTGACAGCGGGATCGGATGCCAAATTCGGAGTTCCCTACGAAAAAGGATATGAAGCGTATAAAATGGCCAAGGATGCCGGAGTAAAGCATTTCGGAATTCATATGATGACAGGTTCAAATAATCTTGAACCTTACCATTTTGTCGAGATTGTGGATAAATTGATGAACATTGCCGGAGATATTTTCACAAAACTCGAAATCGTTCCGGATTACATAGATATCGGAGGAGGCTTCGGGATTCCTTATACAGATGAAGAAGAAGATTTGAATATTGAGCTAACGGCAAAACTGGTTTGTGAGATATTTCATGAAAAATGTGAGAAGTATAATTTTGGAGAACCTCATCTGAAACTTGAACCCGGGCGTTATCTCGTGGGAAATGCGGGATATCTGATAACAGAGGTTACAGGCATCAAAGAAAGCTATAAAACCTTTGTCGGAGTTAATGGAGGCATGAATACTCTTCTGCGTCCATCTTTATATGGAGCCTTTCATAGAGCTTATGTTTATGGAGATAAAGCAAATAGTAATTATGTAAATCTTTGCGGACAAATATGTGAGAACTCCGATATTTTTGCCCGTCATCTTCATTTCCCGGAAGTGGAAGAGGGTGATCTGGTTATTCTCAGAGATGTCGGTGCTTACGGATACGTGATGGCTTCAAACTATAACAACAGGCTCAGACCGGCAGAAGTTTTTGTGGATGGCAATACCGCTTCTCTTATTCGTCGAAAAGAAAAAATCGAAGATATTTTAAATCTTTACGAGGAAAATTCCTTATGAAGAGATTCAACGTAGCGGTAGTAGGAGCAACGGGAGTTGTTGGTCGCGAAATGATAAAAACCCTGGAACAAAGAAATTTTCCGGTGAATAAAATTAAGTTATTGGCTACGGAAAGATCAGCCGGTACAGAGATAAGCTTCAGAGGAGAAAAAATCAAAGTTGAGACGGCTAAATCCGGAGTTTTCGATGGAGTTGATATCGCTTTATTCAGTGCCGGAAGTAACGCAAGTAAAGAGCTTGCTCCAATAGCGGTAAAAGAAGGTGCCGTTGTTATAGATAACAGCAATGCTTTCCGCATGGATACCGATGTTCCGCTTGTTGTCCCCGAGATCAATCCGGAAAAGATCAAAGAGCACAATGGCATTATTGCTAATCCTAACTGCTCAACCATTCAAATGGTAGTTCCGCTTAAACCTATTTATGATGAAGTGGGTATTGACCGAATTATCGTCAGTACCTATCAAGCTGTTTCCGGAACCGGCAAAGATGCAATTGAAGAACTTCTTCAGCAAACCAAGGCATATATCAATAAAGAAGAGCTGACAAGCCGGGTTTACCCGTATCAGATCGCTTTTAATGTTTTGCCTCAGATCGATGTTTTTGAAGAAAATAATTACACCAGAGAAGAGATGAAAATCGTTCACGAAACAAGAAAAATATTTAACGATAATGATCTTAAAATCACAGCAACTGCAGTAAGAGTGCCTGTTATCAACGGCCATTCAGAATCCGTATACATTGAAACAAAAGAGCATATTTGCATTGAAAAGTTGAGATCCCTTTTGAGGAATACAAAGGGCGTGAAACTGATCGATGAGGTTGAAAACCTGAAATATCCTCTGCCAATTATTACCGAAAACGAAGACGATGTTTTGGTAGGAAGATTACGAAAAGACCTATCGATAAAAAACGGGATCAATATGTGGGTAGCTGCCAATAACTTACGCAAGGGCGCTGCTTTAAACGCTATTCAAATCGCCGAAGAATTGATCAAAATAATATAAATATAGAGAGGAACAATCAATGATAAAAGTTATCGTTAACGGCTATAAGGGTAAAATGGGGCAAGAAACGGTTCAAGCAGTAAAAAGCGATCCTGAATTGGAATTAGCAGGCAGAGCAGATATAGGTGATGATTTGGCCGGGATGATCAGCCAGGCTAAAGCTGATGCTGTAGTTGATTTTACCCATCCCTCGGTCGCCATGCAAAACATTAGAACAATAACCGACAATGGCGCTTGTGCCGTTATCGGGACAACCGGGTTTACAGACGAAGACCTGGCTGAGATCGAGAAAATATGTGAAGAAAAGAATGTCGGTGTCCTCATCGCTCCCAATTTCAGTATCGGTGCGGTGCTGATGATGAAATTTGCTGCCGAGGCAGCCAAACACCTGCCCAACGTCGAAATCATCGAATATCATCATGACAATAAAGCGGACGCTCCTTCCGGAACAGCGATCAAAACAGCACAGTTAATTAATGAAAGTGTAGGAGCAACCCAAACACCCACCGTGGAAAGCAAAGAACAATTGGAGACATCTTCAAAGGGCGCCCTAGTTGGTAATATAAGAATTCATGCTGTCCGGCTGCCGGGCTTTGTAGCTTCTCAGGAAGTTATTTTCGGAGGAAAAGGACAAACCTTATCCATACGTCATGATACAATAAATCGAGAATGCTTTATGCCAGGAGTGGTATTAGCATGCAAAAAAATGGCTAACCGAAAAGGATTAGTTTACGGCATTGAAAATTTATTAGAAGAGAATTAAGATAAAAAAAGGAGATAATAATGTTTGAAGGATTATATACCGCAATAGTAACACCATTTAACGAAAAAGGTGAATTAGATAGAGACGCATTAGAACGTCACATTAGATTTCAGGCAGAGAATGGCGTAAGAGGGATTGTTCCTTGCGGAACGACCGGCGAGAATCCAACCCTTACACCTCAAGAGCATCTTCGTGTATTTGATATAACTATTCAAGAAGCTAAGCGCCATAACTTGCAGGTCATTGCAGGATGCGGCAGCAATGATACAAGAAAAGCAATAGATCTCTGCAAGGCAGCATCTGTTCGTGGCGCTGATGCTGCCCTTGTTATTACACCCTATTACAATAAACCAAATCAGGAAGGTTTATATCAGCACTTTATGAGTGTTGCGGATGAATCTGACATTCCTGTGATGCTTTATAACGTTCCAAGTAGAACAAATGTTAATTTATTACCGGAGACTGTAGAAAGATTGTCTTATCATGAAAATATCGTAGCTCTCAAAGATGCGAGTGGTTCATTATCGCAAGTACAAGATGTTATTTTTCGTGTAAATGAACGTCTGGCAGTATTTTCCGGAGAAGATGATCTAACTTATGCTATTATGGCTGTTGGCGGACGTGGTGTTGTAAGCGTAACTTCCAATGTTGTCCCCCGCACAATGGCCGATCTTGTCGAAGCTATGTTAGACAATAAATTTCTTGTTGGCCAAGAGCTTTCCAGAAAATTGAATAAAATCTGCAATGCCATGTTTATCGACACTAATCCAATCCCGGTGAAAGCTGCTCTTAATATGATAGGCCACACTGTAGGCGCCACAAGATTGCCATTAACGGAGCTTAGTGAAACTAATAGTGAAATATTAAGAGATGTTCTATGTCATTATCAGCTATTAAATATAAAATCTAAACAGAGAAATAGGTTATTTAGTAAGTAGAATTTGAAAAAGATAACCCTATCAGGAATAATGAAGAAAAATAGACAAATAAAATGAATATATTAAGTGGGTAGTGAATAGAAAATTAGCAACGGACAGTTTTGTTCGTTTTGCTGACAGTCTGACAGCGTTTACTCCGGCTCAGACGGATGCCGGATTCATTTTAAAATAACAGGGAGCAACTTATGGATCTAAAAAAAGAAATTCTTCAATTATGGGAAAAATCAGAATTTTCTTCTGAAGATAAAGATATATTCAATCAGTTCAAACAGGCTTTGAACAACGGAGAAATTCGTGCTGCAGAAAAAATCAATGGAAATTGGCAAGTAAACACCTGGGTAAAGAAGGGTATTCTGCTGGGCTTTCGCATGGGATCATTAGTTAAAATGCCTGTAAGCGAGACC
>DAOWES010000025.1 GCA_030638385.1 Candidatus Cloacimonadota bacterium
ATTACATTTAGTTCAAGTGATGTGATCTCGCCAAAAGCTAAAGATAAAGTTATCAAAAAGACAGAAAAAGAAGTTCAAAAAATTATCGATAGCTTTATGAATGGTGAAATTACTGAAACTGAACGTTACAACCGTGTTGTGGATAAGTGGAAAATCGCTACTGAAAAGGTTACTGAAATTCTAATGGAAGAATTGGAAAAAGATCAAGGCGGTTTTAACTCCATTAACATGATGTATATCTCCGGAGCTCGTGGTGGTAAAGACCAGATTAAACAGCTGGGAGCGATGCGTGGTTTGATGGACAAACCCTCAAAAGGTACTGCCGAAAGTGTAGCTCAAGTAATCGAAACTCCTATTAAATCTAACTTTAAGGAAGGTTTAACTGTACTCGAATACTTTATCTCTACTCATGGTGCCCGTAAAGGTTTGGCCGACACAGCTCTGAAAACAGCTGATGCTGGATATCTTACCAGAAGATTGGTTGATGTTGCTCAGAATGCAGTTATCACTAGTCATGATTGTGGAACTATCGAAGGTTTCCATGTCTCAGCTCTCAAAGAAGGTTTGGAAATTATCGAACCTCTTTCAGAAAGAATTAAGGGTAGAACTGCTGCTGAAGATATTACAGATCCAATTACTGATAAAATTATCTGTCATGCTAATCAAGAGATTACAAATGAAACAGCTCTAACTATTCAACATCATGGAATCAATGAAGTTAAGATCAGAACTGTTCTTACTTGTGAAAATAAAAATGGTGTTTGTGCTAAATGTTATGGTAGAAACCTGGGAACTAACAAACCAGTTACTATTGGTGAACCTGTTGGTGTGATTGCTGCTCAAAGTATCGGTGAGCCCGGTACTCAGCTTACACTTCGTACTTTCCATATTGGAGGAACTGCCTCAACCGATGTAGATTTGGCTGAAGTTGCTTCAAATTCTGACGGTTTCGTGAAGTATGAAAAGATGAATACCATTAAAAATAGAGATGGTCAAATCATCTCTATCAGTCACCTTGGGCTTATCAGAATCATTAGTAAAGAAGATGGCTCCGTATTGGAAACTTATAAAGTGGAATATGCTGCAACTGTCTTTGTGAAAGATGGTGAGGAAGTTGTAAAAGATACCAAGTTATTCAGCTGGGATCATTATAACAACCCACTCATTGCAACTGCCAAAGGTATGCTGAAATTTGAGCATTTTGAAAGAGATGTGACTTATAAAGAAGACTTCAACGATCTTACCGGAAGTAGAGAAATTACTATTATCCAATCAAAAGATCGTAAACTTCAAGCGCAATTTAAAATCATTAAAGAAGACGGAGCCGAAGTATTGGTTCCAATTGCAAAAGGTTTGAGCGTAGAAGTTGAAGATAATATTGTCGTTTATCCTGGTGACATTTTGGGTAAATCATCTCGTATCACTATAAAACAAAGTGATATTACCGGTGGTCTTCCTCGTATCCAGGACCTCTTTGAAGCTAGAATTCCAAAAGAGAAAGCAGTCCTTACCGAAATCGGTGGTGTTGTGACAATTGGAGACCTAACTAAAAGTGGTCGTGCAATTTATATTGACGCCGGAGAGGGTATTGAAAAAAAATACATCATCCCACCTGGAAAACGTATTATTATGCATCAAGGTGACATAGTAGAAAGTGGTGATGCTCTTTCTGATGGTCCTCTTGATCCTCACGATGTACTTAGAGCTAGAGGTATTGTCTCTGCTCAAATGCTCATTCTTAATGAGATCCAGGAAGTATACCGTAAGCAGGGTGTGAAAATTGACGATAAGCATATTGGCATAATTATTCGCCAAATGTTTAAAAAAGTAAAAATCCTTGATCCGGGACACACAATGTTCCTAGAAGGTGAAATAGTAAATAGAAATCAGGTAACACTCGAAAATAAAAGAGTCGAAGAAGAGAGTGGCGAAGGAGCTACTTTTGAGCAGTTATTGTTAGGGATCACTAAAGCGTCATTGATGACTGAGAGCTGGCTTTCAGCCGCATCATTCCAAGAGACAACTAAAGTTCTCACACAAGCATCTATTGCTGGAAAAGTTGATAACCTTGAAGGTTTGAAAGAAAGTATCATTATTGGACATAGAATTCCAATCGGTACCGGAACAAAATTCTACAATGATGAAGTGAAAAAAGCGGTTGATGAAGGGAAATCAGTAAGTGAACTCATCCAACAATTTGCTCATAACGATGAAGAAGAAGACATTAACGAGATCCTAGATTTCTAAAAAAAAAAAGACAGATAGAAAACGGAGGAATTGTGCCTACAATTAATCAATTAGTAAGAAAAGGCCGTAAAACAGTTGCTAAGAAGAAGAGTAATAGAGCTCTCTCTTCTTGCCCGCAGAGACGTGGTGTGTGTACTCGTGTTTATACAACTACACCAAAAAAACCTAACTCTGCTCTTAGAAAAGTAGCCAGAGTCAGATTGACAAATGGTTTTGAAGTAACATCATATATCCCAGGAGAAGGTCATAACCTTCAAGAACACTCAATTGTGCTCATACGTGGTGGTAGAGTAAAAGATTTACCAGGTGTGAGATATCACATCGTTCGTGGTGCTCTTGATACCTCTGGCGTAGACAACAGAACTCAGTCTCGTTCCAAATATGGAACAAAAAAACCTAAGAAGTAGGAGGATATAGATGTCAAGAAGACGTAAACAGATGGAAAGAGTGATCTTACCAGATCCAAAATACAAAAACGTAGTTCTTAGTAAATTTATCAACTCTGTAATGCTTGAAGGGAAAAAATCTCTCTCTGAGAAAATCGTTTATGGTGCCCTTGATATTATCGCAGAAAAAACAGACAAAGATCCTTTGGATGTTTTTTTGGAAGCTTTAATTAATGCAAGACCTCTTATCAAAATTGTTTCTCGCCGTATCGGTGGTGCAAACTATCAGGTTCCTACTGAAGTTACTCCAAAGAATGCTCAAGCAATGACATTCCGTTGGATTATTAGCATCGCTAGAAAACGTAGTGAAAAAACTATGACAGAAAGACTTGCTGCCGAGCTTCTTGCATGTTTCAAGAAAGAAGGCTCCACAATGAAAAAACGTGAGGAAACTCATAAAATGGCTGAAGCTAATAAAGCTTTCGCTCATTTCAGATTCTAAAATTTATTTAGATATAAATAGTAAAAGCCACTACTCATTTCGAGTGGTGGCTTTTCTCTTTATCTTTTTATTCAACTTAACACTACCATTGAATTCATACCCTAAATTACTTGACGAATGAGTATGCTTTCTTATTAAAGCTATTCATTATATAAATAGATTACTTACAACAATAAGTAATCATACATTTTTTGCAACGAGCGCGCTGTGAAAAAGATTAATGAAGCTAAATTAATAAGGTCTCAGATAATGTAATTTGAGAAAAAATTTATCATTTATAAAAAGGAATATACTGTGGCTACAGAATTATCAAAAATTAGAAATATTGGAATTATGGCTCATATTGATGCCGGTAAAACCACAACTACTGAAAGAATGCTATTTTACACAGGCATTATTCACCGAATGGGTGAAGTTCATGACGGTAATGCTGTGATGGATTGGATGGAACAGGAACGAGAACGCGGCATTACAATTACCTCTGCCGTTACTACTTGCTTCTGGAAAGATAATCAAATAAATATCATCGATACTCCCGGTCACGTAGATTTTACAGCCGAGGTAGAAAGATCCTTACGAATATTAGATGGTGCTGTTGGAATTTTCTGCGCTGTCGGTGGAGTAGAACCACAATCTGAAACAGTTTGGCACCAGGCAGATCGCTACAAAGTTCCGCGCTTAGCATATATAAATAAACTAGATCGTTCCGGAGCTGATTTTGAGCATGCGGTTGAGATGATCCATGACCGTCTCACTAAAAAGGCTATCCCTATCCAAATACCAATGGGTACAGAAGAAAACCTCTGCGGAGTAATCGATTTAATCACTATGCAAGCTATTAATTTTGATCAAGCTACCATGGGCGTGAAATATGAATATCAACCTATCCCTGCTGAATATATCGAACTAGCTGAAGAAATGCGTCTCAATTTGATTGAAAAAGTAGCA
>DAOWES010000024.1 GCA_030638385.1 Candidatus Cloacimonadota bacterium
TGCCGAGGGTGGAAATAATTATAATAGTAATCGTGATGATGAAAACAGTAGGGCCAAAGATTTTGTGATTGAATTTCGCCAAGATTTGAATCTTCAGTTACGAGGAACTGTTGGCGAGAAGATTCATGTAGATGTAAATCATCGTAGCTCAAATAAAGATATTATAGCTGAACCATCAGATGTGAATATTAGCTATGAAGGTAATGAAGATGAAGTTGTAGAAATGATCGATGGTGGAAATATTTCTCTTTCGCTTTCCGGTTCAAAATACATCTCTTATAGTGCTTCTTCCAAGGGATTATTTGGAATAAAAACTAAAATGAATGTTGGAAATCTGGCGATAACTGCCATTGTTGGTCAAGATCAAGCAAAAAAAGATACAAAGACTTATGATAATTTGGCGGAAGCAGATTCGAGTATTGTTTCCAGTAAGGCTTATGTGAATAAAACACACTATTTTCTTAGTGAACCACAAGAACTTTATGAGATATTCCGGAAAGGCGATCAAGTATCGGTAAATAATAAGATGGTTCCAATTCCGGACGGTTGGGTTGGAAACGCTATTAAAACCAATAGTGATGGAAGTTGGATGCTTACTTCTTCGGCAAATGTGGTTTTACCCGATAATGCAAATGATTTTTTTCTATATCGCGATGATGCCACTGCTTCAAACAACGATGCAGCAATTCCCGGAGTGGAGTGGGATGACCCTACTTACGATTGGGATGATGATAATGATATTCCATATCATTTCGATATTTTGGTGGAAGGAACTGATTATATGGTGGATTATGATTCCGGTATTGTTTATCTTGCCGGAAATGTGGATAAGGACCATACTATTGGCGTTACATATACCACAAATAGTGGGAGGGTTATTGGTGATGCTTCCTCCAATCCTGTTAAAGTTAAATTATTAAAAAAGATGAATCAGGATTATGTTGATGATTCTCATTATTGGAAATTACAAATAAGAAATATATATAGTATGGGGTTAGAAGGTGGTATCAAAGCAGAAGGCTTTGAATTGAACGTATATAATGAAGTGGAAGCAGATGGTACATTTAATTACAAAGTTATCACAGATCCAAGCTCGGAAGATTATGTTCATTTCCCGGAAGAATTAATTGCCGAATATGCCAATATTAATCCTGATGGAACCTATTATAACCAATACTTGCGCTTAGATACAAACGAAGATGGAAAGATTAATGGCGATGATAAAACTATAAATTTGGATTCAGGCTATATTATTTTCCCATTTTTGGAACCATTCAAACCACTTCAAGATACACTCATTTACATCGAAGATGGTATTGGTGTGTTGAATAGTGAAGTGAAGATGAATATGATGATAAAAGGTGAAGTTGGTAGAAGTTCAATTAGCCTGGGAATAAATATTCTACCCGGAAGTGTGATAGTGATGATTGGGCCTGATAAAGAAAAATTGATCGAAAACATAGATTATATTGTAGATTATGATTTTGGTGATGTAACTTTACTTTCTGAAAAAGCCAAAGATACCACTAAAGAGATCTTCATCGATTATCAGTTCAAACCGTTGTTTGCAGTCGATAGCAAAACTATTTTTGGGCTTAGAGCTGATTTGGATCTTAGTGACAATATTAAATTAGGTGGAACTTTTATTTATCAATCGGAGAAAGTAAAAGAAGATCGACCTAAAATTGGTAATGAGAACAGAACAGTAATTTTGGCTGATATTGATGGTGAGATAGAGTATGATTTACCTTTTGTTACTCGGGCCATAGATTGGCTCCCATTGATAAAAACCGACGAGAATTCATCAGTTTCTTTGTCAGCAGAGGCGGCTGTAAGTCTTACCAAAATATATGGTTCCGATAAGCAGCGAAACAAGAAAGAAGCATATTTGGAAGATATGGAATCAATCTTAGAATTATATCCATTGGGTGTGCAGCGTGGAGGTTGGGTGCCTTCTAGTCAGCCATATCATAGTTCCAATTATGGAAAAGCAACTGTAAATTGGTTTAATCCCGAAGATGTCCGTTCCGAAGACGTTTATATCCCCAGCTCTTTGGCACCGGATGAACTTACTGACATTGTCCCGGTTATGGCGCTCAGAATGAAACCAAATGAACTTTCCAATCCGGGAGTTAGTAACCTTTATTGGTCCGGATTAATGAAGTATATTGGTAATGAGGTCGATTTTTCCAGTAAGAAATATGTCGAATTTTTGATAAAGGTAAATGATGATCCTCAAACGTTGCAAAAACCATATGTAAAAATGCATATAGATTTGGGTAATGTGAGTGAGGATTTTTATACAGAATTTGGTGGATTGGGAGTTTTGAATAAAGAGCAAGACGATGCTGGTACATTTGGTAATGAACAAGATGTGGGACTTGATGGAATTGCCAACGGAGAACTCGGAGATGACCCCAATGACCATTATGACGCCACCCTGGTAAAGGTGTATGGAGAAGAAGAATATCCTAATATTAATGGAACTGAAAATAATAATAATAAACTAGATACTGAAGATCTTGATGATAATAGTGTTTTAAATACAGCCGAAATTTTTTATGAATATTCGGTTGAACTGAATGAAGATAGATATTTGCAAAGTGAATATAACGGTTGGCGATTGTATCGAATTCCGCTGAATGATGAAAAGAATTTTCAAATTATTTCAAATAATAGCAGTAAAAAACCGGACTTGAAAAAAGTGAGCTATGCCAGAATTTGGTTTGAGATGGAGCAAGAGTGTAAGGTGAAGCTTGTATATTTGGATATTGTGGGAAATAAGTGGATTGATGACCCGATTAGAAGAATTGATAATAGTGAGATTTCGGAAACGGAATTAAATAATAATAATGAAAGTATGAATATCGGGATTGTTGATAATCAGAAGAATTCACACTATATTCCTGCTCCCGGTACCATTATTGAAAAAAAGGGAGAAAGTCCGTTAGAACAATCGTTGATTATCGATTATGGAAATCTGCAAACTAATCATTATGGTTTGGCAATTCAAGAGTTCACTGAGGCCTTTAATTTTTTGGGGTATGAACGCATTCGCTTTTGGGTTTATGGTGAAGAAACGGAAGGATTTATCGGAGATTATGCAGATCAAAATTTGATAATTCGTATTGGTGCGAATGAAACAAACTACTATGAAATTCGTAAACCTCTTATTATTCGAGATTATCGCGCAGAAGTGAATGATAGCCAGGAATCGATCATGAAGTTCGATTATTGGGATGATGAGGATAATCCGGAAATTGATATATTGTTTTCTGATCTTACTTTCTTAAAGAATGAAACTGATCCAATTATTATTGATAATGGCGAATATTTATCTTATGAAAAAGATGGTTATGAGTTTAGACGAATCGGAAATCCGACTTTATCAAATATAAAAGAGCTTAGTTTGGGAATTGAAGCAACGGAAGATTTTTCCGGAAGTATTTATTTTGATGATATTAGAGTGGCAAATCCTTTTAACGAGCCGGGCTATGCCGGTTTTGCCAATTTTGAAACAAAGTTGGCAGATTTAGCTTTTTTCTCAGCTAATGTGGAAGTGAAATCTCAAAACTTTAATACCTCTACAACCAGGTCCCAAAATTATATTTATGATGAAGAAACTAAATTGAACCTATCTAGTAGTCTCTCTCTTCATAAATTATTGCCGGCGGAATGGGGCATGAATATCCCCCTTTCATTTAAAAGAGACCAAAGTCTTAGACATTCTCGTTTCAAATCAAACTCAGATATTCTGCGTGAAAATTTAAATGATGAAGAGAAAGATCGTGAGCAAACAAAGTCACTTGTTTATCGTAGTACAATTAAAATATCACAGAGTAAAATCCCAAGATATAAAATATTGGAATATCTTGTGAAAAACAATACTTTGGAAGGCTCATTGCAGAAGAAATTCAATTCTACTCCCAATAATGCCGATTCAACTTTTTCATATAGTGCCAAACATAAATATAATTTGGTGAAAGATGAAGATGACGTGGAATTAAAAATTTGGTCGGACATCTGCCAAAAATTTCTAAAAACAGAGCACCATTTGTATCTCTTCCCAACTTTAATTTCAAACGTTGTGAACTATGAAGCTGAATTCCCCAATCGTTGGAATTGGGAAACAGTGTCAGATTCACTTCCACATTGGGAGATTGCTGCGAATAATGATACGATAAAAACTGTTAGAACTACCACAAATGTGAATTATAAAATGTTTAATGACCTCTCCTTTACATATAAATTGCAAACCTCCAGAGATATGATGAAAACAAATTATTGGAATGATCTGAATATCGGAACGGAAAACAAGCGTGACCAAGATATTAGCTTTGATTATAAACCGGATTTGTTTAAAGCAATTACCAGCATAGATTTTGATGGCTCGGTTGATTATAATGATCGTCGAATTCAAGAAAGTTCTACCAGCGATTCTTTGCACGCATTCCATTATCAAGGTGGAATAATTAGAGACTTTGGTGCCCGTGTAACCTTAAAAAATCGTGATCTGATTTCAGGTTTCGGTAATTGGTTACAAGAAAGGATGATTCCTAAGAGAATAGAAAATGGAGAGCTAAGTTCCAATCCTCCAGAAGAACAAAATGAGGAAGCTAGAGAAGACGAATTTGTGGAGCCGGGAGCAATTGCTGAACCGGGTTTTGAGAATATATCAGACAATAATACCAGTCAGTTCTTATCGGAATTAGGGAATATGGAGCTAAGATCGGAAGAAGACCCGGAAGAAAAACTTCAGATGCTAATGAATAAGTCTGATGATAGTGAAGAAGAAGAAGAAGACGTTTATAAAGCACCTCTGCTTGTACGAGTTGTAAATTATATTGGTAGATTGGAAAATATAACAGTTAAATATGATAATAATTATAAAACCAATTTTGATAATCTGAAACAACGTCCGGATTTATGGTATCAAATTGGTATGCCAAATATTTTACGCGAAGAACCTGATACTCTATTTGTTGAAGATGGCTCTATTATCGAAATTCTTTCTGAAGAGATAACGATGAAAAATATTTCCGATAAAATTTCTACTTCGACAAGTTTCCAAATATTAAATAATTTAAGTACTAGTTGGCGTTATTCATGGGAAGTTTCAAAAAGATTCAACACTAATAAAGAATCTCGTAGGGTTGTTTTCCCTGATGTTTCTGTTACACTTAGCGAACTTGAAAAAATTATTCATTTAGAAAATTTCCTTACAAGCTCGCGATTATCTAGCTCTTTTTCATTAATAGTGGAAGAAAGTGGAGATATCGATTTTGTGAAAGCGGAGAGAAGAACCGAAAGAATTGCACTTTCTCCATTGATCGCTTGGAATGGAAATTTTGGAGATAATTTAAGTAGTAGTATCTCTTTAGATCACTCTCAAATGGAAGAGACAGATTTCTATTATACTCAAAATTATAATGTGATTGTTAGCGAGATTATAAATTCCATTAATGGAAATATTTCATACTCTTTTAAAGCTCCGCGTGGTATTAATATCCCCTTTATTGGCAATAGACTAAGATTTAAGAATGAACTTACTGCCAGCGTTGCGGTGAGTTATGAACATAAACTGAACCGAACAGATGGTCGTGAAGATATAAAAACTAACCTTGATAGAACTGCTTATAGCATTACTCCAAGTGCTTCTTATAGATTTAGCAATAATATCAATGGCGGTCTCTCTTATAAATATGATTGGAGCAAAGATACTACCAATGAATTAGAACTAATTACCAGTAGATTGGGTATTTGGGTAGAGATTAAGTTCTAAAAGGTATTCGAAGTGATAATTTCTTGACATTGAGGATATGGTAACACCTGTTGATATCCGATCTTATGTTTGGAAAATCTACTCAAATGAGGAGTTTATTTGATGGTTAGCAAAGCACAAAAATTTAGGTTAGGACTTTTTATTACGGTTTTTTCAACATTAATGATCGTTTTCATTATCTTGGTAGCCGGCAATAAACTAATGGAAAAACGTGATTATTACTCGATTAAATATAGCGAAATTTCTGTGAGTGGCTTGCAGGTTGGGGGCTCGGTAAAATTCTATGGTATCAATGTCGGAAGAGTTGATGATATAATTATTGATCCTGATGATATTAGAAATGTGATAGTTAAAATCAGCGTGAAAGAGGGTACTCCTATCAAACGAGATATGACGGCAGCTCTTACTCCTGTGGGAATTACCGGACTTTTGCAGGTAGAACTTAGAGGTGGAACCAATGAAGCAGATCTTTTGGAACCCGGTTCCATTATCAAAGCAGGAGTTTCTACTTTCGAGAATATCAGTGGTAAAGCAGAAATCTTAAGCGAAAAACTTGAACTGGTAATGAATAATTTTATCGAATTAACCGGGCAGGAAAATAAAGATAAGATAAATAATATTATTAGCAATGTAGATAATTTCATCGTTCAAAGTCAGCAACCATTTGGTAGAGTAATCACAGAGTTGGATACAATGTCGAAAGAGATAACTCTGCTTGTGAAAAATCTAAATGAAACCACTACCAAGATTAATAATGTGTTAGCTTCAGAACATTTTAATAATATTATGAGTAATACAGATAAATTTACTTCAGAGCTTGGAGAACTACAAGTTGGAGAAGTGGTGAATAATCTTAATAAGACGATTCTCGAAGTTGATAATGCAGTTCGGCAGATAAATATAACTCATCTAAGTGGAAAACAGGATTTGTTAGTAACGTTAGAAAAATTGCGTGAAACGATAGATTATTTAAATGAATTTTCACGTATGCTTACCGAAGATCCAACCATATTATTAAGAGGGAAATAGGGAGTGATTATGAGGAAATATCAAATTTTTATTATACTTAGCTTATTGTTGCTATTAGTTGGTTGTGCTCGTAATGAGGTTTTCACTCGCAATTATTATATCCTGGAATATTATGGACATTCTGAAAAAGAGGAACTTTTTCAAGATGAACCATTGGATAATTCTGTGTTAGTGATGGATTCAAGAGTTTCTCGAACCTATGATCGCCGACAAATTGTTAGAAGACAATATGGCCCTAAAATTCAGTATGCAGAGTACGATCTTTGGGGTGTTAAGCTTTCCGATATCATCCCGGATTTAATCGCAAAAAGATTGAAGAATTATAATAGTTTCAAGCAAGTTCAACGCGAATATTTCAAGGAAATCCCGGATTATCAGATTATGACAATGATCAATAATATCGAGATTTTGGAATCGGAAAACTTAATGCAAGCTCGATTAAATATCGAATTTGTTCTCAGGCGCGGCGATGGTGAAGGAGTGCTATTAAGACATTATGTGAATCGAGAAGAGAATATAGCGGATTTAACAATCGATACATTTGTGCAAACTATCAATGACATTGTACTTGAAGAAACCGATGTTTTTATCAAAAAGATCAATGCGTTTATGGCAGGAGAGGAAATTGTTGTTGAAGATGAAGATAGCAAAGAAAGCATCGATTTTTCATTAATTGATCTTTATAGAGAAGATATTGCCGGCGGTTCAGGATTGTTATTTATGCCAGCACTTACAAATTCCGAAAATGAGCCATATTACCAAATAATTGATGGGCAAGGTAATTCCACCATCGGCAGATTTGGCGAAGCAAAAGCGTTGATGGAAGGTAAGTATAGTGTGGTGTATGGTTCCGGAGATGCCAGCCAAAAAATGCGAAAAGAAAAGATCGAGATAATCCCTCGCTATAAGCAGATTGTTGAACCGGATTGGGGTTGTTTGATTGTTGATGTAATCGATAAAAGCAGAAATTATGCCAAAGTTGCTTATGAGATTTTTGATATTGGAACAGGTGAAAGTTTTGGTTCTGATTTTCCGGCTGAAGAAGAGGTGGGGGAGTTAGATAAGGTTTGGGTGTTGAAACCGGGAATTTACAAAGTAACAATCAATAGTGAACCTTTTAATACTTACAGCAATTTCACTACTGTGCAAGTGGATAATAATAAAGCAAAACAGCTTACAATTGTGGTGGATACTGATGAAGATGGAAATCCTCTTGATATGGTGGGTGCCGGAGTTTTGACAGATATTTATGATGTGAAAAATCTCTCGAATCTTAAATTTTTCAATGCAATTCATGCGAATGTAAATTTTAATAGTGATAATAGTTTGGATTCTGAAAAACAAGTTTATAATATTATAGCTAACGCCCAATTTGATAATAGCATTGTCTATGACAATTATCCATACCATTTTTCTTTTAAGGCTATTATTGAAGCGGGTATGACTAAATCTACTGATACTGAATTTAGAAAATCTTCCGATGATATTAATATCAAAAATACTTTTCTCTATTATTTCTTCGAAGATATCGGTTTTTACGGTAGATTTGATGCGCGTACACATCTGATGAAAGATATCTTTTATTCGGAAGATCCTGTAAATTATGCCAAATTTGATGTAGATGGTAAGTTAACAGAATATAAAGAAAATCAATTTGAGTTTGAATTAAAACCTCCCATTTTACCTTTTAAAATTAAAGAGGGCTTGGGAGTGAATTACCGGATTCTAAAGAAAAGTAAATCAAACTTAAGCGTAAGAGCCGGTTTAGGATTACGTCAGACCTTTAACTCAAACGTTTATAGTTGGGTTAAAGATGGCTATAATGACACTATTGGCGAAATAGAGATAAAGAATGCGAAAAAATATGTTGAAGAAGAGTATAGCTTTACTCAAGGAACCGAATTTTCTGTAGTGGCCAGTTTCCAGTTGCCAATTGGGTTAACTTATACGACCAATGCCGATATTCTTATCCCATTTACTAGTGATGAAGCTATTTCTGCTGAATGGGAAAACTCATTTGATTTGAGGCTTTTTAAATATCTCTCATTAAACTATAAACTGAAATTACAAAATAGTATACCGGAGCAAGGAGCAGAATATCTGCTAAGTGAACACAGCTTATTCTTGCGAGTAACATATTTCTTACGCTAATTAAAGATGAAAATAGAAAATAATAAAATTTTGTTTTCCGGTGAATTGAACAGATTTACTGCTGACAAAATATTGGCAAAATTTAAGAAAGAAAAAAAAGCCAATATCAATGAATTAGATCTGAAAGATGTTGAGCTAATTGATAGTGTCGGCGTGGCTTTACTTGATGAAATAATGCATTTGCTTGAGTCAAATAATCCAAAAAATATTAATGCCTCAAACATAATTCAAGATGAGATAACTACTTTTACTTCTCTGGATTTAACTGAAAATAATCCACCGAAACCGGATAATTTTTTTATCACATTGGGAACCGCTTTTTATGCTATCAAAGATTCTTTTATTAGAACAATTTATCTGCTGTCTGATATTTCCTACTGGGCATTTATTGGATTATTCGATAAAAAGGGGCAGCGTAAAGGTTCAGTAGTTCATCAAAGTGTGCTTATTGGGGTAGATGCATTAGGTATTATCGGGTTGTTATCCTTTATTTTAGGTTTAATATTAGCTTTGCAAAGTGCTGTGCAATTACGTCAATTCGGGGCAAATATTTTCGTGGCAGATCTCATGGGAATATCAATGGTTACAGAAATGGGGCCTATTCTTACTGCTATTGTTTTAGCCGGTAGAACAGGGTCTTCTATTGCCTCCGAAATTGCTACGATGAAAGTGACAGAAGAGATTGATGCGCTAAAAATGATGGCCATAAACCCGATTCGATATATTGTGATTCCCAAATTTCATGCTATTACAATCTGCATTCCGCTGCTAATTACTGCTTCCACTCTCATTGGAATTCTTGGTGGCCTTGTGGTTGCTGTTACCTATCTTGATCTAAGCTATATCTCATTTCTTAGCAGAGTAATCGAAGTTGTTACGCTGAAAGATGTGCTGGTGGGACTTGGGAAAAGCTTCTTCTTTGCTTGGGTAATTGTTATTATTGGAAGTTATTATGGCTTCAATGTAAAAGGTGGAGCGGAAGGTGTGGGGAAAGTTACAACTCAAGCAGTAGTAGCTTCAATTTTCTGGGTGATAATCTTGGATGCCATAAATAGTTTAATCTTCTATTTCTAATGGGAATAATATGAAAAAACCAATAATTTCTGTAAAAGATCTCGTAGCAAAATATGATGAAAAAACCATTATAGATGGAGTAAGTATAGATATTTTCCCGGAAGAAATAACTGTTATTTTGGGTGGTTCAGGTTGTGGGAAAACAACCTTAGTAAAGAATATATTAAGGTTACAAACTCCATATTCCGGTAGTGTAAAAATGTTTGATCAAGAGGTTACGCAATTAGAAGAAGTTGAGTTTGATAGATTATTAGAAAAGGTGGGTATGCTTTTTCAGAATGGAGCACTTTTAAATTCCATATCTGTTTATGATAATGTGGCGATTCCACTGGAACAACATACAAATCTTCCCGCAGAAATAATGGATAAGATTATCAAAGTTAAGCTAAGTCTGGTTAATCTTAGCCATGCCCTATATCTCGCCCCATCGGAACTTTCCGGCGGGATGAAGAAAAGAGCTGCTTTAGCTCGAGCAATTGCCTTAGATCCGCAAATATTATTCTGTGATGAACCTTCTGCCGGACTTGATCCGCTTACTTCAGAAGCTCTTGATGCGCTGATCCTGAAACTAAAAAAACAGCTTAAAATGACAATTGTGATCGTTACTCATGAGCTTGCCAGCATTTACCGTATTGCCGATAAAATTATCTTTTTAGACAATGGTAAGGTGCTATTTCACGGAACTTTGGAAGAAGCAAAAAAAAGCGGAATAAATGAGATCGAAACTTTTTTTGAAGCTGGAGAATTTAATTAAAATATTTGTTTGAAAATTATAAAAAAAAATGTGAATATATGAAAGGAGTAATATATGTTTTGGGGAGATACAACCATAGTTTTGCTTATACCGGTGATGATTTTAGCGTTTTGGGCACAAAGCAAAGTGAAAGGAAATTATAAGAAATTTAATAAAATTGCCAATCAAGCAGGAATTACCGGAGCAGAGGCGGCAGAGCTAATTTTACAAAGAAATGGGATTACTGATGTGGTAATTCAAGAAGTAGGCGGAGTGCTTACAGATCATTATCATCCAACTAAGAAAGTAGTGAATCTATCTTCCGAAGTATATTGGAGCAAATCGATAAGTGCTGTTAGTATTGCAGCTCATGAAGTGGGGCATGCTATGCAACACGCCATGGGATATGCACCGATGAATATTCGGGCAAGCATTGTGCCGGTGGCAAATATTAGTTCTAAAGGCGCCTTTCCACTGTTCTTAATTGGCTTTTTCCTAAATACTCCACTCTTGATGGATTTGGGGATTTGGCTTTTCGCCGGAGCTCTCATGTTTCATTTAATTACACTGCCGGTTGAATTTAATGCTTCTAAGCGGGCTTTTATCCAACTGGATAATGGAATATTGCTGGATAATGTAGAAATGAGGGGAGCAAAATCTGTGCTAAATGCTGCAGCTCTTACATATGTGGCTTCTACTCTCATGGCCTTGGTGCAGCTTATTCGCTTGATTGTACTTAGAGGATCGAGAGATTAATATGAAATTTATTGTTAGTGATGATCTTGGAAAACTTGTAAAACGTCTAAGAATGCTGGGATATGATACTTTGGTTGTAAAAAAAAGTAGTTTGGATAATATCATTCGAATAGCCAATAAGGATAAGCGAATTTTCCTTACTCGAAGTAAACAAATTGCCAAATTAAAGAAACCATTTCGGCGAAGATTAATTGAATCTGATAATGGCTTAGAACAACTATCTGAAATTAAAAATATTCTGGATTTTGATGAAGATCGATTGTTCTCACGCTGTGTAAATTGTAATAGACTACTGCGAGATATTCCCAAAGAAAAAATTGAAGAATTTATTCCAAAAGATGTTTTTAACAATTTTTCAGAGTTTAAGTTCTGTCGAAAATGTGGGAAATATTATTGGAAAGGCTCGCATTATGAAGATATGAAGAATGCTCTTGAAAAGGTATTTAACAAATAAGCTATTTTATATAACTCAAGTTTTGCCGATAAACCATTCAACGGTTTACCAGCCTCTGGATGGCTGGCAAACCATTGTGGGGAAAAGAGGTTACCACAAAAAGAATCCTCCTCTTTCCGCTAAAAAAGAATTTATTTATAGTCAATAATTGACCTTTATAATTCATAACTTAAAAAGTGTAAGATTCATTTTACCGAATATTAATTATACGGATTGAGGAGAGTTGATGAATAATTTTGGGAAGCGTTTAATTTTAATATTAATTCTATTTAATATTATTGCTGTTGCAAATGCTTATGTATATGAAAAACCAATTTCGATAGGTGTTTTGGGAAATGGATTTAGGCTACTTGATGGTACGCGTAATGATAGTGCTTTTCGAGCTTGGTCAGGAATTAAGTTTGGCTATGATCTAAATCCTCATTTTAGTGCTGAAATCCGTGGTGGCTGGGGCTATACGGTCATCAGAGATAAAGATCAAACTATTGAGATTCTCAGGTTTCTAATTGCTGACGAAGATCTTCCCTTTAAAACAACCATTCTTCCTGTCGAAATGGCGGTGAGATATAATCTGGATAATAAATCGCATGTGATTCCATATTTGGAAGGTGGGATGGGAGCATTTATTTGGAATGTGACTAATACATTTACCTCAGAAAGAATGACAAGTGGGACAAATTTTACAGCAAATATTGGAGCAGGTATTGAATTTGAACTTTCGCGCACAGTTGGCTTGCAGTTGGGAGTGAATTATTTGCGATTATTTAATCAGGATTCAGATATGAGTGGAATGGGTGATATTTGTGAAAGCAAGATAGATTTGCGAATTGGCGTAAATTTTCGTTTCGCAAGTAGAAAAGATAGTGATAATGATGGTATTTTAGATCGTGTAGATCTTGCTCCATTCGAAGCGGAAGATTTTGATGGATTTGAGGATGATGATGGTCGCCCGGAGTGGGATAATGATCTTGATGGGATTGCCGATAATTTGGATTTAGCACCTTTGCAAGCAGAAGATTTTGATGGTTTTCAA
>DAOWES010000027.1 GCA_030638385.1 Candidatus Cloacimonadota bacterium
GAATTAAGAATAGATTTGAATTCGCTAGAGCATTCAAATTTGATTCTGATAAGTTGCTAATCAAATTTTTCGAAGCATTAGACAATGATCTAGTTGATTTTGAAAAAAAATATTACTTCTATGATTCAAAAACAGCTCTTCATATTTCAGAAAGTGAATTTCAATATTTTTGGATAAGTACAATAGGAATTGTTGGTAAAGAAGCTATAGGGAACAAATACTTCTGTTCTTTGAGAAGTCAGAATCTTATAATAGATTTATTATTTGAAAAAGCATTTAATCTTTGTAACGAAGATACAATATATGATGTTGATAGTATTAGTTTCGATTACATAACTGATTTTACTCCCGCATTATTCCACAATGTTCTATTCTATTTTGAGTTATTCAGTAAGGCATATTTATCACTTAATAATGTGAGAGTACCCAAAACGCATAATCTATCAAAGTTATATTCTGAATTGAAGGAAACGATGTTTAAATTAAATCATAATAATACAATCTTCCACGCTAGAATAGTTACTGCTTTTAATGAATTAGTAAAATATATTTCTACAATTCCTGGAGAGTTTAAAGAGCAATTTGTTAAATATAATGACAATAATGAAGCTTCAACAGCTATTATATTTGAGAGAGATAGATTAGAAGGTATAAAAAATACACTAGATTTGAGTTATGATTTTATTTGTAATTATAATTATGATATCAATGACACAAAGTATCTTGAAAAAGGTCTGTTTAATAGATTGATTAGTAAAGCAAAAAACGAAGACGAGAAAAAAAAGATAACACTTGAATTCTCTTACTTGTTAAAGTAGTTCAATGTTTATTAAAAAAAACTTTCGGATTATAAGTTATGCACCTAACATAGCTATCCACATCCCGGTTAGTTGTCCTGTTGGCGTTGAATCGTACCGATTCAACAAATTATCTCCGAGGATATAAGTGGAAGATGAAGTATGCGATTAAGAAAATATCTCCGCTAGATAAAGAGCGAGTAATTGAGATTAGCTCCAAGATTTGGAAGGGCGAAGATTATATTCCGCTAGTTTTTGATGATTGGGTGAAACAGCAAAAAAGTAATTTTGTGGGATTGTGGATTGATGGCATTTTAATAGCTTTCAATCGTCTGGTTTATCTCACCCCAAATGATGTTTGGCTGGAAGGCTTGAGGAAAGATCTTGAAAGTGAACATAAAGGTGTAACAGCTCTATTGTTTGATTATCATCTAAAAAGAATTAAAAAGCTGCGAAATATCTCTTCTGTGCGCTTCTCAACCTATTTTAATAATAAGGCGTCAGTACATTTTCATGAAAAAGTCGGATTTGTAAAAATTAAGGACTTTTCCCACAAATATTTAAATATTAATAATAATGTTGGCCTGAAAAATAGGATTCTAAAACCATTTTCCTTTACTGATATTTTTAACTTCATCAATAAATCTGATTTTCTAAGAAGTAGTGAAGAATATTTTATTAAGAATCGGGTTGTATATCCGTTTTCGAAAAATTTGTTATTAGAGTTTTATGAACAAGACGAGATAATTGAATTTCGGAAAGATGGGATAATAAAAGGCTGTGCAGTTTTTTGTAATGATAAAGAGGAGAATAGTTTATGGATTTGTTTGTTGGAAGCAGAAAATGAAATAATCTTTGATATTCTTCTTACAAAAATAAAACAAATAGCTATTGAAAGAGGTAGAAGATGCTTGCAGATAGTACTACCGAAAACAAATGATTTATTTGAAAAAAACGGCTTTCGAAGTCGGGAAAGAGAGAATGATTTTTGGCTATATGAACTTGATTCGAAATTAATCAGATAGCCTCGGCCTGATTACTCTTTATATCTTATTGCCACTAAAGCACAAACACAACACCGCTAGTAGGGAACACCCACTCTTTTTCGCTCGAGATCGATATTGAATCTTTGTTTGAACTGATTTTGGGGAATTTGCAACGTCCGGAAAAAATAGGTACTGCTTCTACGTTTTGTAAAATTCCATGATGAACGAGTTTTATCTCAACTCCTTTTGTCAGCTCAATTAGATATACGGAAAGCTGCTTCGCTTTTTTAGGATAATAGGTTTTAGTGGAAATTGAAAAATCTACTTCCTCCCCGATAAGATTTTTTAGATCGGGATGACTACAACGAATTTCGATACAATTATCATTATTCAGAAGCTTATGTTCCAATTCAAGATTGTTTATTTTTACCTTACAAACTCTAAAGTACTCTTCATTCAAAGCAAAGTTTTCATCCAATAGCCAACGATATTCAACATCATTGCGCATGAAATATTTCTCTAATTTATTTTCCGTAGTTGCACAAGCGACTGTGATATAATCATTTCGTAATTTTTTATTAAAAGACAATTCAGTGCGGACTTGATAATATTCAGAAAATTTTTCAGATTCTTCTAAATAGATAGTATGATTGAAATTTTTTCGATAATGAATATCGTTATCGTGTTCTATGAAATATTTTTTGAGAACTTCGGAATAGATAATGTTGGCGACTTGTTTACTTTGCAATCTCTCTTGCATTGCTGCTTCGATGATGGAGTTTAGTTTGGAATCGGAAAAATCGGTTGAAACAAAATCTCGTCTTAACAGTGGGGAAGAGGCGATGATTTTGCCATGATTACGATAATATCTTTTGGCACGCCGCCCAATTTGGCATAAAAGCTCATAAGCGGAACCTGAATAATTCGCTACGATATTTTCTGCTCGAATCTCATTTCTGTCGGCTCCAATTAAGATTGCTTCATCACCCACTGCAATATTTTCAATTTCAGAAATATCGATAGCGGTCATATCCATACTCACTTTACCGATTATGTTGCAGATTTTATCTTTAACTAAAACTTTACCACAATTTGAAAGTAAATAGTCATATCCATCGGCATAGCCTACGGGTAAAATAGCAAATTTTGTATCTTTGGAAGCAATAAAGGTGCGATTGTAGCCAATTGAATCTCCTGCTTGGGCAAATTTTATTTGTCCGATTTTCGTTTTGAAAGTCATTACAGGTTTTAAGTTAACAAGCTTTTTTATCTTCTCATTGCAATATATTCCATAAGAAAGTAAGCCTATTCTAACTAAATTGCAGAAATCGTTTTTTGCGGTAATTACGGCAGCACTGTTGGCAATATGAATATATTTTGGTTTATAAGATAATTTATTTAAAAAACGTTTAAAGATTTCTGTTTGCTGCCAGGAGAATTCTGTATCATTTTCACTTGAAGCATAATGTGAGAAGATACCTTCTATCTTTAATTTATCATAGGTCTTAGGGAATGTTTCCAGGTTAGAAATGTCAGTCATGGAAAATCCACTTCTGCCCATTCCAGTATCAATATTTAAATGAATGTTAATTTCATCTGTTGTCGCATCATTTAGAGCTTCAGCAAATTGATATGATGATACTGTTGGGGTAAGTTTATGTTCAAGTAGTTTGGGGATTTCAGATACAAGGGAAGGGGATAATACCAAGATCGGGGTAGTGATTCCCTGATATCTTAGTAGTCCTCCTTCCTCGACATTTGCCACACCCAAATATTTAGCTCCGTTTTTTATAGCATGCGAAGCAATCTCGAAAGCGCCATGACCATAAGCATCAGCTTTTACTATTTGCATAAAGCTTACATTGTCTGGTAAGAACTGTGTTAATTGCTTGAGATTATATTCAAAATTATCAAGATCAATCTCTGTCCAACTTCTATCTTCTATCATCAATTTCCTTTGGTTAAATTAGAAAAATTTGGCAGCTAAGTCGGCCAATTCAGATCTTTCGCCATGTACCAGAGTTACATGCCCTACTATTTTTTCATGTTTGAATTTTTCCACCGCCAAACTCAAACCATTACTTTCGGAATCAAGGTACGGAATGTCGATCTGATAAGGGTCTCCGGTGAGAACAACTTTGGTTCCTTCGCCGGCTCTTGTGATTATCGTTTTCATCTCATGAGGGGTAAGGTTCTGCGCTTCATCGATGATCATGTATTGTTCCGGTAAACTTCTGCCGCGAATGTAGGTGAGAGGTTCCAATTGAATATATTCAAAATCGAGATAATCTTGTATAGAAGGTGATTTTTTTCCAAATATTTTTCCTGAATCGCTATCTTTTTGATCGTTTTTGTTGGAAAGTAGGATTTCCATATTATCATAAATTGGTTGCATCCAAGGATTAAATTTCTCTTTTTTTGAACCAGGAAGATAGCCCATGTCTTTTCCAAGTGGAAAGATAGGACGACTTACGACCAAACGTTTGTAGGTGTTTTCTTCTACTACTTGATTTAGACCGGCAGCTAAGGCAAGTAGGGTTTTTCCCGTTCCGGCTTTTCCTACCAAACTGACCAATTTCACATTTGGATCCATGAGCAATTCCATGGCAATTTTTTGTTCGTCATTACGAGATTTGACGCCAAAAAGTTCTTGTCCATGATAGTAATTTAAAGGGTAAATTGTATTATTCTCAAATGAATATTTGGCTATTTCAGCTGTTTCATCAGTTCCTTTCAATTTAAATCGGACAAATTGATTTGGATAGATTTCGCCAAAATCATTTAGAATGAATTTATCTTCATTATATTTATCCAAAATTTCCTGGCTGACCTCAACTTCACAGATGCCGGTATAAAGTTCTTCGAAATTAACGTTGTCTTTCTCATAATTTATCGCTTCAATACCAATTGCATCTGCTTTGATGCGAACATTTGCATCTTTGGAAACTAAAATAACATCTGCATCTTCTTGCTCTTTTGTTAAACTGAAGGCAGTGCCAATAATCAAATTATCATTAGTGTCTGTAATTAGAATATCAAGAGCATCGGTTACCTTTTTGCTAAGAGCAATTCTTAATGTTCCGCCGGATTCCAGCTCTACACCATGTTGCAGGCTGCCACGTTCGCGTAATTCATCTAAGTATCTAGCAATTTGGCGAGCATTTCGACCTTTCTCATCTAAGCCTTTTTTAAAATTATCTATTTCCTCAATTACTGTAATAGGAATAACAACTTGATTATCTTGGAAGGTGAACATTGCTTGGGGATTGTGAATAAGTACGTTTGTATCTAAGACATATATTTTTTGTTTCATACAATTCCTTCTTTTTTTTTATTGAATAGCAATAACTGTTTTTTGTCGGAAACTTTGTCAAATACAATTTATCAGCCAATTGATTAATGAAATACTCATAACAAAGTATAATTATAAAAATTTATTCAATCGATAACCATAAATAACTTGCTTTGACTAGCTCGATTTTATTTTCTGTCTTAATAAAAAAAATACATATAAAACTTAAATTATGGAGAATAAATGGGATTAAGAAGAAAAGGTCGAGAAATTGCAGTTCAAACTCTTTACTCGTTGGAATATTTAGAATTAGACTCATTTTTGCGTGAGCTTGAATTTTTAGAAAAATATCCGCAAAAATTGATCGAGATCGCTACTGACAGAGGAGTAGAAGAAGGTGTGAAAGAATTTAATTTCGCAGATTCAATTTTGAAAGGATTAATTCAGAACATTGATGAGATTGATGAACAAATTTCAAAACATTCTACACATTGGACAATAGATAAAATCGCATATTTGGATAAGAGTGTTTTGCGAATTGCGATTTATGAGATATTATTTACCTCCACACCTCATCCTATAGTTATGAATGAGGCAATTGAAATTGCAAAAAAATATTGCTCAGAAAGTTCAGCAAAATTCATTAATGGAATTTTAAATGCAACTTCCAAAGAGCTAAAATAATTATAAATAATCAGTTAATGAATATCAACCTTCTTAATTGTTCAGTTGGCGTAATTGTCTATAATGAAGCAGCTAATATCGGGAAATTATTAGATGCTTTACTTTCGCAAGATCTTCACAAAGTTAATCTTGCTGAGATTATTGTAGTTTCTAGTGCTTCCAGCGACGGAACTGATGAAATTGTTCAGTCATATTGTGAAAGATATGAACAAATTAAATTAATTTCTGAAGCGGAAAGACGCGGGAAATCTGCTGCGGTGAACACTTTTATCAAAGCGGCAAAATCAGAGATTTTAATTATCGAAAGTGGCGATACGATTCCGGCAGTGGATACTGTGGAAAAAATGGTTGTAGCTTTTGAGGATGAGAATGTAGGTATGACAGGTGGCAGGCCTGTTCCCGAAAACAAGGAAGATACTTTTGTTGGCTACAGTGTGAATCTTTTATGGCGTTTGCATCATCAAATGGCGCTGATCTCTCCAAAGCTTGGAGAAA
>DAOWES010000178.1 GCA_030638385.1 Candidatus Cloacimonadota bacterium
ACGGAATTCCATATTTTTCTAATTTTGTTAATTCAGATATGGATCCGGAAGATGCAAGGTCGATGTGTTGTCGCTTAAGGCTTGACAACAGAGAACTTAGAAAAAGAGGTGGTGGGCTTTTTGGCGCAAATCCATTAACCGGTTCGATTGGGGTGGTAACTATCAATATGCCAAGATTAGGCTATCGTTGTGCTGATGAAACTGAGTTTTTCCATGAATTGGAAATTTTGATGGAAGCTGCTAAAAATAGTTTGGAAATTAAACGAAAAGTATTGGAACAGCTTACTCAAAGCAATCTCTATCCATACACAAAATATTATCTTCGTGAAATTAAAGAGCGTTTTAATCAATATTGGAAGAACCACTTCTCTACAATTGGTTTGATTGGAGTTAATGAAGCAGCTTTGAATATGGGCATATCGAATATTGCCGATGATGAAGGACGAGCTTTTGCTTTAAAGATAATGGATTTCATGAGAGGGAAATTGATTGAATTCCAAAAAGATACAGGTAATAATTACAACCTGGAAGCTACGCCTGCCGAAGGAACAACATATCGTTTAGCACGTTTGGATAAAGCTAAATATCCTGAAATAATTGTGGGTAATCAGCCGGAATATGAAAAAGGTGCTGAACCTTTCTATACAAATTCTACTCAATTACCGGTAAATTATTCTGATGATATCTTCGAAGCGCTGGATCTTCAGGATGAACTTCAAACTAAATATACAGGTGGAACTGTGATACATCTATTTGCCGGTGAACGTGTGCATGATAGATCAACTATTACTAATTTAGTTAAGAAAATATGTCATAACTATAAACTCCCATATTTTACTTTCTCTCCCACCTTTAGTGTTTGCCCTACTCATGGCTATATTGATGGGGAAAAAACAAATTGTCCTATTTGTGATTCTGCCTGTGAAATATATTCACGCGTTGTTGGTTATCTTAGACCTGTGCAACAGTGGAATGATGGTAAGAAAGCAGAATTTGATATTAGAAAAACTTTTAAAGTTTAGTAGGAAAGTAAAATAATGAGAATTGGCGCTATTCAACGATTTTCGATGATTGATTATCCCGGTCAATTGGCGGCAATTATCTTTACGCAAGGCTGTAATTTTCGCTGCCCATATTGTCATAATCCGGAATTGGTCAATTTTGATCTTTTGCAAGAGCCACTTTCGGAAAATGAGATATTGGCTTTTTTGGAAAGCAGAAAAGGGAAGCTCGATGCTGTTTGCATTACGGGTGGCGAACCAACTTTGCATCCTGATCTTCCTGAGTTTATCGCTAAAATCAAAGAGATGGGATTTCTGGTTAAGTTGGATACAAACGGCACAAACCCGGAGTTATTGAACTTTTTGATAGAGAACAAATTAGTCGATTATGTGGCGATGGATATTAAAGCTCCATTGAATAATTACTATAAGGTAACCAAAACTCAGGTTGATGTTGCCAAGCTAAAAAAGAGCATTGAGATTCTTCAAGCTGCTGAAATCGAATATGAATTTAGGAGTACTTTGATCTCTACGCTTCATACTGAGGAAGATGTGCTGGAAATGGCAAAATCTATTAGTAAATCAAAAAGATATTTTTTGCAAAAATTTGTTCCTACAAAAACTTTGGATGAATCTTTTAAACTGGAAACTACATTTTCAGATGAAAAATTCAGGGCAATTCGCTCATTATTGGAAAATGAAATTGAGGACATTCAAGTAAGATAATTAACTACCAATTTCTTAGATGATATTGTGAGGAAAATAATTTATGGCGTGATAAATACATTTTGTGTTTGTCACGCCATCATTATAGGCTGGGTGGATCTGGATGGTGATTGGTTTGGTATATTGGGGTTAGGGGTAATTTTTTTTTTGCTGATAAATATAATTAGGAATACGAATGATAAATTGAAAGTCGCAGAGAAAACATTTACCTTATTAGGTTAAGTTTCATACAAGGAGAAATAAATTTAGATTATGAAAAATACAACAATAGAAGAATTAGCATATATAATTAAACAAGCAAAAGAGAAGAATCAACCACAACCTATTTTCTTTTTAGGGGCTGGTGCGTCTAAAACTGGGGATATTCCTTTAGCTCGTGACATTATTAAAGATATATTAGATAAGTACCCAGATGCTCCAACAATTCAAAAATTAAAACAAGGTGAGAAAAGCTATTCCAAACTAATGGAATGCTTGCAACCATATCAAAGAGATGAGCTGTTGAAAGGATATATTGATAAAGCAAAAATTAATGTAACACATATTTATCTGGCCCAACTTATAATAAATGGGTATGTTGATTACGTTTTAACCGTAAATTTTGACAACTTAATGTTGAGAGCATTAGCATTATTTAATGAATTTCCATCGACTTATGATATGGCAATTCTAAAAGACTTAACCACTACAACATTTAAAGAAAAATCTGTTGTTTATTTACACGGACAACATCATGGACTATGGTTGCTTAATACTGGAGATGAAATGGATAAAGTAAAAAAAACTGTCCCTAGTATATTTGATAGTATCAAAAATAAAAGACCATGGGTTTTTATAGGTTACAGCGGTGATGATCCTATTTTTGAGCATGTAAAAAACATTGCTAGGTTTGATAACGGACTTTTCTGGGTTACATATAACGATAATGATCCTAATGATAATGTTAAAGCATTTCTTAAAACACCAAATAAAAATGCTTTTATCATTAAAGGTTATGATTCTGACTCTTTTATGATAAACTTAAATAATGAGTTACAATTAGAGCAACCTGAAATAATAAATAAACCATTTACTTCTATTAAAGAGATGTTAAACAATATAGTGGATATTGATGATGATGAACATTTTAAAGGGGTAAAAGAGAGATTGGAAATATCGAAAAGACAAGTTGATGAAGCAATTCTGCAATTTGAAGAAGGTAAAGTTGAAATAACGAAAAGGATAAAGACAATTTCAGAAATTGATTTATTGAAAAAGGAAATAATAGATTTATTAATTAAAAAAAGTTATCAAAATGAAAATATTGAAAGAATTGAAAATAATGCTAAACGATTAAATAATAAGGAAATTAATAGCTTATTAGCTGGGTTATATTCAGATTGGGGAGTTTATTTTGGTAATTTGGCAAAAACCAAAGAAGGAAAAGAAGCGGAAGAATTGTATAATCAAGCTTTTGGAAAATACCAAAAGTCTATTGCAATAAAACCAGACAAACACGACGCCTTTTACAACTGGGGAAATTATTTAGGAAACTTGGCAAAAACCAAAGAAGGAAAAGAAGCGGAAGAATTGTATAATCAAGCTTTTGAAAAATACCAAAAGTCTATTGCAATAAAACCAGACAAACACGA
>DAOWES010000126.1 GCA_030638385.1 Candidatus Cloacimonadota bacterium
AAGCGAACTACCAGTACAAGCAGCGTCTGATACTAATGAATCTATAGATTTAAGAAATGAGATAGAAAGCATTAGATTATCCACTGAAGCTACAAGTCACAATGAGCCGTCACCACTAATGATGTTATGGATAAAGCTAGGTTTTTCATTATTATTTGGTTCAGCAGCTTTATATGTAATTCTATCTCAAAAATATAATGAAGAAACCCAAAAATGGGCATTCAGTGTTTTATCCTTAATCACAGGAGTATGGATTGGTACGATAAGCTGAATGCTCAGAGAGAATAGAAATAAATTGGATAGATAAATCTAATTATGGAAATATTGAAAATGTTAAGGTAGAAATTAAATAAAAAAAAACAGGAGAAAGAAGATGAAAAAGTTTATTATTTTGTTAATTGTAATATTGCCTCTATTTTTGAGGGCGGAGAGCTCTCCCTCATTTCTTGCAAAAGTTGGAAATTACAGAACATTATATCTGAAAAATGACAATATTTTCTATGGTGAGATATTGAAAATTAATGATGATGGATCAATTCAGATAGAAACAGAAGAAGGTCTTTTGACAATTCCCAATAATGAGATTTTGGAAGAGACATTAAAAGTTAAGAAGAATAACGGAACCAGCTTTTCCGGAAAACTGCTTGGCGAAAATGAAGTGTATATCGAGATTCAAACAGATTATGGTAGTGTAACCGTTAATAAAGGCGACATTAAAGATCTTCATCGATATTTTGGTGGGAAGCGTGAAAAAACTGTTCAGCAGAAAATCTTTTTCGCCGGCGAGGAACAGATCACAGATTTATTTGGCGATCCGACCGCCTTTGTATTACCGCCCTATGCTTTTTATATCTCCGGATTCTCGATGGGATATGGTTTTTCAAATAGATTCCATATGTACACAAAGATAACCAATAACCTTAGTGAAGATCTAAATTTATCTAGTAGATATGTGCTTTTCAAAAAGAATTATGGCGCCAAAAAAGTAAATTTCGCTACCCAATTAAATATTTATTCAAATCATGATATGAATAAAGAATATGGGAAATATTATGACGAGTATGATGTGCCGGGCTTATCGGACAAGGAAGTGTTGGATAACTTATATGGGAAAAATAATCGCGAGTTTTATTGGAACGCTTCTTTTATTTATAGTTTAAGAAGTCCCTTGAGATCAGGAAGAGGAAATTGGGGATTTCATTCCGGCATCACATTTGATCAACTGCTAACAAAGAAACCGGAAAAGCAGCTAACATATGGCGGTGAAACATATGATTTTAAAGGTGGCTTTACAGATACTCATTTTGATTCATATAGAGTTTTTGCCGGTTTCGACTACGATCTTAGCAAAAGAATTAAATTTATAAGCATTGTCTATTATGATCCGGGAAATCATTATCAAACATTTGGCGAATCGGTCAAAAATTATTTCGAAAATAGCTTTGTGCAAGATGGGCATGTTGGAGAACGTAAAGCTGTTGATTTTGATTTTGGAGTAACCTTTACACCAAACGAAACTTTGCGTATTGGTTTTCACTTCCAAAATCCTTTCATAACAGTATATTGGAAGTTTTTGGATTATTAAGCATTGTTATTAAAAATTAATTACAGCAGGCTCAGTTAATCAATTGAGCCTGCTGTTTTTTAATAGTTATTAAACAATAATTGATGAACTCGTAAAAAAGTCTGAGATCCTCAAATATTGTCATCCTGAGCGGAGACGAAGGGCTCTGCAATATAAGAAGTTAAAGCATCCTTCGTCTCCGCTCAGGATGACAAAGTTCTCTTTTTTACGAGTTCAGCAATAATTTATTTAGGCAAAAGAAAGGTTAAAGCGAAAATCATAAAAACATCGCTATTCAAATCTTAGACAAAAAATATTACCCTTTATACATTTCCAGCGAATTCAGATGAAATATTTTATGGTAATGCTCTTGCAAATGATCCAAAAAGATTTTATTAATTTGTTTAATCGTTAATTGTGAAATCTGCAAATCTTCTAATAAATTCCCGATGCTATGAATATGAGAAAGAATATAGGAAAGCTCTTGCGGTGATGAAAAAGCAATTCCCAGTGCCGGTCGATAGCAAGAAGAGCAGATCAGACCATGAAATTTTGTTGAGAAAGAATTATACTGCTTTTTCTTTTGTTTACAAAGAGCACAGTGGTTAAAATCAAGATCAATTCCCAGAATATTTAACAATCTGAGTGAAAATCGCCAAAAAACAGCAATTCCATTTTTTTGCGTTTTTGTTATATATTTCAAATATTTTAAAGATAAATCATAAATAGGCACTTGATCTTCAGCCGGAATATATATCTGACGGAGAATTTCTGCAGCTGCTTGCATTAATAGCGCTTGCGGAAAAGTTATCCCGAAAAGATTTGTTTGAATTGGTACAGCCGATTTTAGCACATACCAATCTGATTGAGGTTTATTATATAGGTCAAATTCGTTTTCGTTTAGAAGATCTAAAACTCCACTCATTTTGCTTTTATTAGAACGAATACCTTTGGCTATTACAGCAATTTTGCCAAATTCTGCCGTTAGCACATCTAAAATGAGACTGGTTTCTTGGAAATTTGTTTTCCGCAAAACCAGTCCATTTAATTTTATATCTCTACTTTTCAAAGAGTATTTCCTAATTTTTGATTATTCAACAGTTACACTTTTCGCCAAATTTCTTGGTTTATCAACGTCTAAGCCACGCAATGTAGCCACGTGGTAGGCCAATAATTGCAAAGGAATAACCGAAAGTAAAGGTTGTAAAATATCAAGAGTATCCGGGATATAGATTACATTTTCAGAGAAATGTTTTACTCGTTCATCACCTTCGGTAGCGATAGTGATGATACGACCATTTCGTGCTTTCACCTCTTCCAGGTTAGAGATGATTTTGTCATAAATTGCGTCTTTTAGAGCAATGGCAATTACCGGCATATTTTCATCAATCAAGGCAATTGGACCGTGTTTCATCTCAGCAGCCGGATAGCCTTCCGCATGAATGTATGAGATCTCTTTTAACTTCAAAGCGCCTTCCAGTGCCACCGGATAATTTACTCCACGCCCAAGGTAGAGTGCATTTGCGGAATCTTTAAAGGTAGCGGCAATTTGGCAATCTTGTCGTTTTGATCAAGAATTTGCTGAACTTTAGCGGGAATTTTATATAACTCATTAATAAATCGAAGACCTTTTGTGGGCGACATATGATGCATTCTGCCCAACAAAACAGCCAACAAAGTAAGTACTGTTACTTGTGAGGTAAAAGCTTTGGTAGATGCTACGCCAATTTCGGCTCCGCAATGAATATAAGAGCCACCATCACTTTCACGTGAAATTGTGCTACCCACAGTATTGGTAATTCCTAACACCATGGCTCCTTTGGCTTGAGCTTCTCGCAAAGCGGCCAATGTGTCGGCAGTTTCGCCACTTTGGCTGATCACAAAAACTAAAGTATCTTCCAAGATAATTGGATTTCGATAACGATATTCACTGGCATATTCAACTTCAACCGGAATGCGTGCCAATTTCTCGATTAGATGCTTGCCAATGAGACCGGCATGCCAAGAGGTTCCACAAGCAATAATCTGAATCTTTTTGATTTTCCTTAATTGATCTCCTCGAATATTCAATCCACCAAGTCTGGCTGTAGATAGCTTTTCCGATAATCTACCTCGAAATGCATTCTCAATAGAAATCGGTTGCTCAAAAATCTCTTTGAGCATAAAGGAATCGAACTCTCCTTTATCCACAGAAGATACATCCCAATCAACTTCCGAAATTATTCCTTCTACAGATTCATTATTCAAAGTAGTAATATCATAGCCTTCTTCGGAAAGTGTAACAACTTCATTATCTTCAAGATAGATAACTTGCTTGGTGTGAATGATTGTAGCGCCAACATCAGAAGTCACAAAAAATTCATTCTCTCCGATTCCCAAAATGAGTGGGCTACCCTTTCTGGCAGCTACAATTTTTCCGGGATTATTCTTATTTATAATAGCAACGCCAAAAGTTCCTTCCACCAGTTTGAGAGCTTTTTGCACAGCAATGGTGAAATCATCTTCATCTTTTGAAAAATGTTCAAAAAGATGGGCTAGTATTTCTGAATCTGTATCACTAACAAATTGGAAGCCTTTCTTTTCCAATTCTTTTCTCAAATTCAAATAATTTTCCACAATACCGTTATGAACAACAGCTATACCACCATTATCGGAAACATGCGGATGAGCATTAATTTTATTTGGTTCTCCATGTGTAGCCCAGCGTGTGTGAGCGATTCCAATATTGGCAAAAGTTTCTTTGGGAGTCGGTAAGCTTCTCTCCAATTCGGTAATTCGCCCCGATTCCTTGAAAACCTTTAAATGTTCTTCTGTTAAGAGAGCAATTCCAGCGCTGTCATAACCTCTATATTCTAATCTTTTCAAACCTTCTATTATGATTGGAGTAGCATTTCGCTTTCCGATATATCCAACAATACCACACATATTATTCTCCTATATATTCTTTTGCATTTATATTTTCTGTCCATTTTATCAAACCATACATCATTGCAACAGCTGGTATAATAAGCCAATATGGAATATTACCTTCCCTAACATATTCCGAAATAATAGGAAGATTATCATTACCGGCTAGCACAGCCAAAGTATTGTTTATGATATGGGCAATAATCGGAACAAACAAACTATTTGTTCTTAACACAAGATATCCTAACCAAATTCCAATAATTATTACGGGAATTAGCTTAAATAGCTCAAGATGGATAATTCCAAATAAAAGCGCTGTAATTACTATCGAAGATAAAAAACCTCGTTTCTTGAAGCCATTGATAATGAAGCCTCGAAAGAGAATTTCTTCGCAAATCCCGGGTAAGACAGCTATAATAATAATAGTCCTTAATAATCCGCCATCACTCATGGTAAGTAAATTTTCCATCGCTTTTAAGTAACTTTCCGGAATGGGATAGATAATGTTTATCAATTGAGTAATAATGGAAACTATGATAATAATTGGCACTGCAGCCAAGATTGCCACTAGATAATTTTTGAAATTTGTTTTTTTTAAACGAAGGGTTTGCTTGAGATCATTTTTGGAAACTCTCAAAATTAAGATAACCGGTAATAAAATGAGTAGTAGTTGAGTTTTAATTAAACCGGATTCTAAGTTTTCCATCTGCCAGCCGGCACCAAGGTAATAGAACAATAATAAAATTACGGTAAAAAAGATAAAAATAAATTGTTGCGAAAAAATATCGCGTTTTTCTTTACCCCAGAATTTCAAAGATTTTTCTTCTGCTGTTCTAAATAGAATAGATTCATTATTAAATAATTTTATCGAATAATAGATTGCCGCAATATCTAAAATTAAAGTAGAACCCACAACAATAAGAAAATAATCAAGCTGGAAATTATTCATCATTATATCTTTAAATAGCAAAGCAATGTTTACGATTGGAATAAGAGCCATTCCGGCATTTAGTTCAAAAGCAGGAAATATAGTAATCATCGCAGCCATCATACCCACCATCAACAAAGGCATTTGATAACTTTGCGCTTCTTTGATATTTCGGCTAAAAGTACTTATCGAAAGCAATATTGCCGCAAACAAAGTAATCATTGGTAACATGGCAACAAGTACTAAGGCAAAATTCCCCAGTGGTAGATTGATGTTTTGCATATCTATACCAGTTTGCCCAAGCATGTGTTGGAAGGAGACATACATACTGAAAAGATTTAGGAATACTGTGATAAATGAGATCGTAATTATCGTGAGATATTTGCCAAAAACAAGTTCATTTCGATGTGCAGCACTTACTAATATTGTCTCCAATGTTCCGCGTTCTTTTTCGCCGGCAACCAGATCGGAAGCAACAACAGCTCCACCACTGATGGTTAACATTATTAGTAAATATGGTAATATCTGTCCGATGAAAAAACCAAGCATTTGCTCCGGTGGCGCAATGTTATCTTTAATTACCTCGACGGCGCTTAATATCTCTACATCAACAGAGATATCGGCTAAACGATCTCCGATAATGTCATTTTCAATCTTAACAAATTCATCACGTAATTGCCTGAATACTCTTGCTGCTTTTTCATCCGATTCATCATAAGATATTTTTGCTCGTAATATCTGAAATCCCGAACTATTAACTGTATCTGTAATTGTTATAATTGCTTTTACGATATCTTCATGAATCAGATTCATGGGATCATCAACTTCATTCATTATTTGCACATTTTTCACATTGCTTAAATATGCCATAATCTTACCCGAGTTCATATCTCTCACTTGATCATCAAGGTAGATAATTGCTGTTTGTTCTTCTAGCTTCTGTTCCTGGCGACTCATTATCGAAGAAATTCCAACCATTAGAAGAGGATAGAGAATTATCGGGACAACAATTGTCGAAATAACAGTACGTTTATCACGTAAAATATCGAGCATCTCTTTTTTGTAGATAGTAAATGTTTTCTTAAAGTTCATCATTTTCTCCCTCAATCTCATCAAGTTTAAGATCGTCGAAAGATTTATGTTCCTCTCTATTCACAAACTCGATAAAAATATCGTCCAAATCTCGCTTTCCTGTTTCAGCTTGCAATTCTTGCCAAGTTCCTTCCGCTAATTTGCTACCTTTATGAATCATTATAATTCGGTCGGCAATCCTCTCAGCTTCCCGCATTATATGAGTAGAAAAAAGAACGCATTTATTATCATCTTTACATTTATAAATAAAATCGATTATATTTTTAGCTGTAAGAATATCCAAACCACTAGTGGGTTCATCAAAAATCATTACCGGTGGATCGTGAATAATTGAGCGTGCAATTGAAACTTTTTGCTTCATTCCCGTAGAAAGCATATCTACTTTTTTATCTAAGAAACTGTCCATATCAAGCAATTTAGAAAGCTTCTCCAACCTGGAATCAATTACTTCATCTTTCACATCGTAAAGTCTTCCAAAATAGACAATTATCTCGCGTGCGGTCAATCTGGAATAAAGGCCTGTATCTCCTGATAAAAATCCTAAATTTGCTCGCACTTTTTGTGGATTTTTTATAATATCATATTTTTCTATTATCGCAGTCCCGGCATTGGGTTGCAAAACAGTTGAAAGCATACGCATTGTAGTAGTTTTCCCGGCACCATTCACGCCCAGTAAAACAACAATTTCGCCATTTTTTGCACTAAAACTAATATCATTAACTGCAAAGAACTCTTCCCCATTTTTTTGACGAAATATTTTACTAATATTTTTAACTTCAATCATGTAAATACCCCAGTTATTATTTTAAAAACTAAAAATCAAATAATTTATTCTAGTGTAAAGATTTTTATAAATAGCGTTTAAATAATTAAAGGCCAACCGGAAAGTTGACCTTTAATTTGATTTTAACTATTTTATAAACTATACTATTGGAATAAAATCTGTGCTATCATTCAGCAGACGTACAAACTCTGCTAATAATTTAACTGAATCGTCCACATCAGATAAGGCGATAACTTCATTTGGTGTGTGCATGTATCTGTTTGGAATGCTAATGAGACCGGCAGCAACACCACTACGAGTAACCTGAATAGCATTTGCATCTGTTCCTGTTGCTCTTGGAGCTGCTTCTATTTGAATATCAATTTTAGCATTTCCGGCTGCTTTATTCAGAAGCTCAAATACTTTTGGATTGATATTTGCACCTACAGAAACACAAGGGCCTTTAGCCAAAGTAACCTCACCATCAAGAGCTTTATTCATTCCAGGATAATCGGTAGCATGAGTAACATCAATGGCAATACCAACTGCTGGGTCGATCCCAAATGCACTGGTTGTGGCACCTCGAATTCCTAATTCTTCCTGAACTGAAGATACAGAATAGATAGTTGCTACTGTTTGCTCTTTGGCGAGTTCTTTTAACAAAGCACCAACAATGT
>DAOWES010000245.1 GCA_030638385.1 Candidatus Cloacimonadota bacterium
AAAGATATTGGAAAAAGAAAAGGCGTTTATTACTTTGATTTTTCTGACAATATTATTCAATTGTATCAGCAAGCAGATTTTGCTTTAGCCCGAGGTGGAGCTCTTTCTTTGGCAGAATTAGAATCAAATAAACTACCTGCCATTGTAGTTCCTCTTCCATCGGCAGCCGGAAATCATCAATATTTCAATGCCAAAGAATTGGAAAAAAACAATACGGGAATTGTGTTGGAACAAAAAAACCTTTCAGCTCAAAAATTATTAGAAGAAATTTTAAAATTAAATAAACATCATAAAGAGATGAAAAATAATTTTACAGAATCAAAACACTTAACTGCCGCTAAAGAGATCGCAAAGATTATCTTTAGCAATATTTAATTAATGGAGTATCAATGCTAGGAAAAATTAGAAACATACACTTTGTAGGAATCGGCGGAATTGGCATGAGCGGTATTGCCGAACTTCTCATCAATCAAGGCTTTTTTGTAACAGGATCGGACTTATTGAAATCGGAGATTACGGATCATTTGGAAAAAATTGGTGCCAAAATTGCCGAGGGACATGATCCCGAACTAATCCAAGGAGCAGATGTTGTAGTAAAATCTTCTGCCGTTAAAGATTCAAATCCGGAAATTGCAGCAGCTATACATCACAAAATCCCGGTTATTCGTCGTGCTGAAATGCTCTCTGAAATCATGCGCATGAGCTATGGCATCGGAATTGCAGGAACTCATGGAAAAACGTCCACCACCTCTATGGTGGGTAGTGTACTCTCAGCTGCCAAATTGGAACCAACTATTATTGTGGGTGGAATTGTAAAAAATTACGGCTCAAACAATCTTTTGGGTTCCGGCGAATACATTGTGGTAGAAGCTGATGAATTCGATCGTTCTTTCCTCACACTCAGCCCCATTATTGCGGGAATCACAAATATCGAAGCAGACCATCTTGACTGCTATTCCAACCTTGAAGGTGTAAAAAAAGCCTTTATTGAATACGCAAACAAAGTTCCTTTCTTTGGCTGTGTAGTTGCTTGCCTCGACGATATTGGTGTGCAAAGTGTGTTACCAAGTATAAATAAAAAAATCGTAACTTATGGTCTTTCACGTCAGGCAAATGTTCGAGCTGAAAATATTGTAATGAAAAATTTCACCTCTACTTTTGATGTACTTCAAAATGGAGAACTTAAAGGCAATATTGAACTAAGTGTTATGGGGAGTTTTAATATTCTAAATGCCCTACAAGCAATTGCCATTGGCTTTGAATTAGACATAGCATTTGAAGATATTAAAAAAGGTTTGGAAACTTACAATGGCGTGTTTAGAAGATTTGAATTAAAAGGTGAATTTAACGACATCTCTGTTTATGATGATTATGCTCATCATCCAACAGAAATTGAAGCGACTTTAAAAGGTGTTCGAGATAGCACCGATCGTCGAATTATAGCTGTTTTCCAACCACATCTATATTCGCGAACCCAAGATTTTTACAACGAATTTGGACGCTCTTTTTATCAATCTGACATTCTGCTGGTTGCCCCCATCTATCCGGCTCGAGAATTACCCATTCCGGGAGTTTCCGGCGAGCTTATTGCCAATGCGGCAATTCAATCAGGTCATCAAAATGCATTCTACATCCCCAATAATGATGAGATAGTTTCCACCATCGAAAAACATCTCCTTCCGGGAGATATTATTATCACCATCGGAGCGGGGAATATCTTCAAATTTGGTGAAGAATTGATAAAAATCCAGGAAATGCCAAAAAATGTTTGACAGTAAATTGCTAACTCCAATTCTCTCTAGGAAGTTATGCAGATCACTATCACATTTCAAAAATAGTGATAATGACGTATATGTCTTTGTTCCTGAAGAAGTTAGTGAGTTACAAAGCATCATCAAAGAGGTAGTTGAACAAAATAGAGTATTTTTCCCTATTGGTGGCGGCTCAAATATTTTAATCGGAAAAGTTGAAGATCTGGTTTTGATTTCTGATCTGAAACTTTCCAAAAAGATAGACGTGAAGAGAAACGAAGTTGTGGTTTCAGCAAATTATAATATCAATGCGCTAATGATGCATTTACATAAATATAATTTGGGTGGTCTGGAATTCTTAGCCGGGATTCCGGCTCATTTAGGTGGAATCGTAAAGATGAATGCCGGTGCTTTTGGAAAATCGATCAGCGAATTTGTGAAATGGGTTGCGATAATTGATAAATTTGGCAATAAGCAAATTCTTGATATTTCCAAATTGGATTTTAAATATCGATATTCCAATATCGATGGCTTTATCTACGAAATTTGCCTGAGTTTACCCACCACAAATGAAGTAGATTCCATGCAACTTATTAGAAGCAATATCGAACTTCGTAAGGCCAAGCAACCCTTAGCTTATCCAAATTTGGGATGTTTTTTTAAGAATCCTCAAAATGAGAGTGCCGGAAGTTTAATTGAAAAATGTGGACTTAAAGGCAAGCGTATTGGTGGAGCAGAAGTTAGCCAAAAACATGCTAATTTCATCATAAATAAGGATAATGCCAGTTTTGCTGATGCAGTTGCCTTAATGAAATTCATCCAACAAAAAGTGGATGAGAAATTTAATATAAAATTAGAAACCGAAATCGAGGTAATAGGTAAATGAAAAAGAAAAGAGGTTCAAGCAGATATTATATCTTATTTATTTTCTTTGCTATCGTTCTATTTTCATCTGCCTGTGGAATTAAATATTTAGTAAAAAACTTGGATTTTTTTAAAATTGAGAAAATAATAATTTGTGGCAACAAGAACCTTGAGACTGAATTTTTATCAAATATTATGAAAGATCTTATTGGTAAAAATTTGTTCGACATATCTAAAGATGATATTCTGCCAAAATATCAGAATATTATTCGCATTGATGATGTCTCAATGAAGCGTAAGTTACCAAACAAATTGGTAATAAAGATAAGTGAAAAGGTTGGATATTTATATATCAAAACCCGCGAGGGTGAACTTTTCCCAATTGCCAAGGACAAAGTTATTTTAGACAATACTCAGGTTTATGAAAATGAAATTTTACCGATTGTACAAACAGATATTTCAATCAAGGAATTGAACTTTGGCCAAAAACTCGAAAACGAATGGCTTGATAGGGTATTTGCTCTATCTGATGTTTTGCAACAAAAAAATATGATGGACGATATCTCTGAAATTTACTATAAAAATGAAGAGATTTATTTAGTGCAAGCCACAATTGGCTATAGAATTATCCCAGGAAAAGATAATTTGGAACAGAAATTTGGCAGGTATTTAGTACTACGCGATAATCGAAATTTTTCCAAAAATAATATTGTAGATTTAAGATTTGAAGATAAATTGATTGTTAAACCGGGGGTTTGATGAAAAGCGGACAAATAATAACAGCGATCGATATTGGCACCACAAAGATTTGTGTGATAATTGCCATGATAAATTCTGAAGGAAAATTAGAAGTTAAAGGTATTGGAACCAGCCTTTCAAGTGGTTTATTGAATGGCGTGGTGATAAACATAATGAAAGCTTCACGTTCAATATGCGAAGCAATTGCAGAAGCGGAAACAATGGCCGATACCAAGGCAAAGAATATCTACATTGGAATTGCCGGAGAACACATAAAGAGCCAAAACACACTTGGCAGAATCAGCTTAACATCCGGTGACAATCCGAGTGAAATTTCACGCGACGATATCAATAATGTGATCACAAATGCTAGAAATAACGTAAAGATTCAGCAGGGAAACGAGAAGCTCGATATCATTCATGCGATTCCACAATATTTTTCCATCGATAACCAAGATGGCATTGTTAATCCTTTGAACATGAGTGGCTTTAATCTTTCTGCCTACATTCATATCGTAATGGCCGACATGAACACAATCAGAAATATTACCAAGTGTGTAGAGATTAGCGGCTACAAAGTTGAAGATCTTTTTTTAGAACCAATTGCCTCTTCCTTTGCCGTGTTAAATGAAGTGGAAACCGAGCTTGGCGCTATCATCATCGACATTGGTGGTGGCACTACAGATATTGCAGTTTTCTACAAAGGCAGCATTCGCTATAGTGCAGTTATCCCAATGGGCGGCACCAATATCACTCAAGATCTTGCGATAGGTTTACACACCACTCCGCAGAATGCCGAAGATATCAAAACAGATAGCGGGAACTCAATTCCAACGAGTGTACCGGATGATCAGATGATTGAGATTCAAGGAATTGCCGGTCGCGATGTAACAGAAAGAAAATTACGTTATGTAGCAGAAATCATCGAAGCTCGTATGCGAGAAATTTTGGAATCGGCATACGATATGTTAAATGAAAATAATAATTTGAAGATGATAACAGCAGGGCTCACCCTCACCGGTGGCGCTTCATTATTAAAAAATTGCGAATTTTTGGCTGAAGATATTTTTAACATGTCAGCTAAAATCGGATATCCGGATTTAAGTAAATTATCCGGGCCAACCGATAGATTAAAAACCCCGCGTTATGCTACAAGCGCAGGTATACTTTACCAAGCATTTAACAACTTGGAAGATGAAACAATCGTCTTACCAAAGCATAGAAAAGATCCATTTAATAATTTTTTACAAAGAATCATCGATTATTTTAAAGAGTATTTTTAGGAGAGTATTATGATTGAACTTGATCTTACAGATGAGCAACCATTTGGAACCAAGATAAAAGTTATCGGTGTAGGTGGTGCAGGAGGAAATGCTGTAAACACCATGATCGAGAATGGATTAACAGGAATCGAATTCATTGTTGTAAACACCGACATAAAAGATTTGAAAAAGTCAAAAGCACCGAATAAACTGCAGATTGGTAAAGAAACCACTCGCGGTTTAGGCGCTGGTTCAAATCCGGAAGTTGGGCTTAAATCAGCCGAAGAATCGATGGATGAGATTAAAGAAAAACTACAAGACGCCGATATGATATTCCTTGCGGCAGGAATGGGTGGAGGAACCGGAACAGGTGCTACTCCATATATCGCACAATTGGCCAGTGAGATGGGCATCTTATCTATCGGAATCGTAAACAGTCCTTTCGAATGGGAAGGCAAAAAGCGAATCATGAATGCTGAAAAAGGTATTAATAACCTGAAAGAATGCGTAGATTCGTTGATGATTATCCCAAATGAAAAATTGCTCGCTACCTACAATAACTTAGGATTTACTGAGTGTTTCAAAAAAGCAGATACTATTCTTTATGATGCTGTAAAAGCAATCTCAGAGATAATCCACTTCAGTGGCTATATTAATGTAGATTTTGCTGATGTTCGTACTGTGATGCAACGCAAAGGCTTAGCGTTGATGGGAATTGGAGTGGCAAGCGGAGAAGATCGAGCCAAAAAAGCTGCTGAATTAGCAATGTCAAACCCTCTTTTGGATGATCTTTCTTTAGATAATACTCAAGGAGTTCTCCTGAATATTACAGCCGGAAATGATTTTAAAATGAGTGAGTTCCAAAAAATCTCGGAAATCATCACTGCATGTACCGGCGATCATGGAGATATTATTCCCGGTGTAGTTACCGACGAAGAAATGGAAGGTAAAATCAAAGTAACTTTCATTGCTACCGGTTTAGGTTCAAAATTAGTCTCTTCCTCTATTCGTCCAAGACGTAGTGTCAGCACAGATCGACAAGAAAATGAGGAACTTAGCGAAACAATTAATCGAATTCGCGAAACAGAAAACATGAATATTAGCCTAAATAATGTACCAAAAAATTCTCAAAAAGTAAAAAGTACAATCCAAAAAGAGATCCCGGCATTTATGCGAAAATTCTCAAATTAATCAAATCATAAGCAATATGCAAGCGGTAGTGCAACCTAATTTATGAAAAGTATGAAAATAAATTAAATCGGAGGAAAAAAAGAAAAGGATACTAGTAGCTCTTGATTTTTCTGAAATCACTCCCAAAGTGATAGAGCAAGCCAAGTTATTGACCCAAAAATTTGATGCGAAACTTTGTATTATGCATGCCGATTATCTTCTTCCCTTTCTTGGTGAGCAACAATATGATCAACACCTTGCTCTTGATGCGTATGAAAATGCGAAAAAGCATGATACCAAAAAGTTAGAAGTGATAAAGGAAGAATTGGCTGAAGAAGGAATTGAAGCTGAAATGATTTTGCATGAGGGAAATGTTGGTGAAAGCATCATTGAGGAATCACAAAAATTCGACGCCGACCTCATTATTATTGGAGCACATGAGCATAGTAAATTATATCATCTTTTCTTTGGAAATATTCATGAAAATGTAATTCAAAAATCCAGTTGTCCGGTAATGATTATACCTTCCAGATAAAGTAATAAGAAGGTGACAATTGTAATTGTCACCTTCTTATTTTTTTATTAATTTTTATATAACGTCACAAATTACAACGCATTAAATTCATCTTTTCCCATCATAACTTTTGCTGCCAACGGAACTTGCTCTTTTATCATTTTCTCTAATTGATTAGAAATCTCTCGAATTTCCCACTGAGCATGAATATCTGAACGCAAGCGAGAGAAATGATACATCTCCCTCAGATTCGCTTTAAAGATAACATTCAATCTATGAGCATTGGTTAAAATGTAATTTCCCAAACCCTTTTTAAGAGCTTCCATTTTTTCATAAAGTTCTTCTACTGCTTTCAGCACTATCTTTATCTCTGAATCAACACCTATTTTTTTTATCAATGAAGGAATCACATAGCCATAATTGGGATTGTATGAACTTCTTAAAATCGTGCTCATTCGGTGTCTTTTCAACTGCCCAAAACAACAGGAAGACATAGAAAGTTCAAATGTAAAATCAACAACTTCAAATGCTCTTGGAGCTGAATGAAATGATTTCATATTTGCAAAAAGATCGGTGAAAATCTGTTCTTTTGTTTGTATATCAAGCTCTTCTACCCAATTATTTAAATGATCTGCCGGATAACCATATTTTTCAAAAGCCAAAGCCTTGATTATCTCATCATCTCCATTGGGAGTTGCTTTCACTAAATTAATTTGATTATAATTATCATTTTCCTTCAAAGATGGAATTGCCTTAAGAAAACTTTTTTCATATTCATCGGCAGTGGTATAACGAATCAAAGAAGGAGCAATCTCTTTCACTTGAGTTTCTATTTCCTGCTTCAAATCTTTTGCTTCCTCCAAATCCATTGCATCCAATCTACGCAACAATTTGGCGATACTTCGCGCATTTATTGTCATTCCCATTTGAGTTTCTGTTGCTAATGCTAACATATATCTCGCGTCTTCTTTTGCTCTTCCCTGCAGCTCACGTTTGGCGCCTTCAAAACCACTTGCTTCTAAATATTTTTTACCTTTTTTATACAATAGTTCATAAAGGTTATTCTGCATGGCGATAGTACTTTCAAACAGCGCTTCCAAAGGCGTTCCGACTAATTCTTTGGGAGTTACATAATCTCCATCAAGAGTTACATAACGCTGCGATTTCTCGGTAAATGACGCTAAACGCGTTTTTTGAATTGTCTCTACCAGATAACGAGAAATGCCAATAAGATCAAAATTGAAAACAGCGTGTTCTGCCACGGAGCTATGTCCCATCTCAAAGATTATTGTATCATTTGAAGATCGGGCTTTATCTACTTCTTCCAAAGCTTCCTCACGCAATTCAGTAACACTTTTTTTACTTCGGCTAATTCGAGCATAAGCAGCTGAAATTGTTTCCGGAGTAGCAATTTTTTTATTCGGAAGAGAATCGATGAGACTCTTATCAATATTATATCCTGCAATTTTTACATTCATTTATTATCCCAAATCTGTTTTTATTTATTAATTATTTTAATACTACTACTTGCACCAATTCGATTCGCACCGGCCTCTAACATAGCAATTGCTTTTTCACGATCTCTAATTCCACCGGATGCTTTCACTCCGATTTTATTACCCACAACTTTTCGCATCAAGGCAATATCTTCAAGAGTTGCTCCACCAGAGCTAAACCCGGTTGAAGTTTTCACAAAATCTGCATCTGCTTGAACAGCAAGCAAGCAAGCGATAATTTTTTCATCATCAGAAAGCAAACAAGTTTCAATAATAACTTTTAGAATTGCTCCACCTTGATGACAAACCTCACAAATAGCTTTAATATCTTTATAAACTTTTTTATATTCTTTAGATTTCAACCAACCAACATTGATAACCATATCGATTTCGTTAGCACCATTCTCTATCGCCAATCTTGTTTCAGCTACCTTTATCTCAGTTGCATTTTGTCCAAGTGGAAATCCTACCACACAACAAAGATCAACAGTTGGCAGATGTTTTTTGGCAAGAGCTGCGTTCACGGGATTCACACACACGCTTCGAAATTTGTATAATTCTGCTTCTTGGCAAATATTGATAATTGCCTCATTATTTGCTTCGGGCTTCAAGATTGTATGATCAATATATTGAGCCAAGTTTTCCATTTGAACAGGCCATTGCTCTTCTCTATTCGAATTAGCAATAATCTCCTCTTCTCCCAATATTTCAATTCTAAGCTCTTGAATTCTATTCATTGCTCGCCTCTTTGGCTTTTGCCGCCAATTGCCCGCACGCTGCATCGATATCATTACCTCTGCTCTTTCGACGAGTAACTGCTGCCGAAAGTACATGCAATTCGTTGGTAAATTTATCAATCTCGTCCTCTGATGGCGAAAGGTAATCTAAACCATCAACCGGATTCCATGCTATAAGATTTATCTTACAAGAGATATCACCCAAAAACCTTTTAATCGCTTTCAAGTCATCCTTGCCCATATTAAAATTCTTTATCATCACATATTCAAAAGTTATACGAAAATTTGTTTTCTTCCTAAAATCGATAAGTGACTTTTTCAATTCCGCAAGTGGATATTTTTTATTTATCGGCATCAGAACATCACGTTTGGCATCAA
>DAOWES010000202.1 GCA_030638385.1 Candidatus Cloacimonadota bacterium
AGAGAAGCCTTGTTTTCCTAAACAATCTACCACAACTTTAAAATCTTTTCCCAATTCTTTGGCTGTCTTAATTCCATCTTCTTGCAAATGGTTTCCGATAGAGCCGGATACTCTTCGATTATTTTCCCAACTATCCCAATATCCCGAGCCCACAAACACAGGATTATCACCACCCGATTCATAATGCGAGCGTCCATGACGAACTAAGAGAACTTGGGTTTGATTTAGAGGTACATACGCTTGCGGAAATAAAGGGATTGCTTTGCCGTTTGGAAGCCAAACAATTCTTTCCCGCATTATCAAACCACTTCCATCATCCAGCAAACGTCCTGTATCACGACGCTTGTTATCGGCATCAATAGCCATGTCATCGGCTAAAACAAGTTTTGCACGATACCTGGTCATATTAGAACCAATGTGTGGAATATGTTGCGGACAAAGTTCATCATTAAATTTTCTCAGATTAAATCTATGCATCATCAATCGTTTGAAACTATCATTAATAATCAATCCATTCCAAGCCAAAAAGAAGAGATGTGAATTGCCCTCAGGAAAGTAATTATTAATAAATTCATACTTGCGTTTGATATATGATCTTGGAGTAATATTTTCATCCATTCCTAAAATGAAAAAATAGATTCTATTCCCCAGATATTTCAAATCTTTTATAAGTTTAGGAGTTACACTTTTGGAAGATAATCCGGTTTTATTATCATAAACCATATTCAAAAAGTTAATGTCATTTGTTACAGATTCCACTGTATAACAATTATGAAATTCACGGTGCTCTCTTTGTGAGATCTCTGTATCAATTTCAAATGTATTATCTTTTGATGCGATTTTTGTTTCATTTCCGGTTATTGTTTTTGCCATCTTCCTCTCCTTTCTAATTTCATTTAATATAAAAAAATATTTGCTAACTGAATTACGTATCTACTCCTAAAATAGTTTACTATTTTTAGACTTCATAATATAGCTAATCTTTAATATCATAACTGCTTATGAGTTGAATTTCAATACCATAGTCTGTATCGTCCATTCTGTAATAAATTAAACCCATTGCTCCTTCATTTCCAGAAGCACTAAATGTGATTACATTACCATTTCCGGAAGCAAAGCCTATATTTGGATTACATGACACATTACTAACATTATTATTTAATGATATCTCTATAATGGAATTAATCAAGACCTTGTAGGTTGTTCTAAGTTCTGTCTCTAACTCAAATGCCTCAAATTCAATAATTTTGATATTCTCTGGTGATTCATTCTTCTTTACAGCAACAGGTAGACCAGTATATGAATTTTCTGTTGATTCTTTCAAGGAAGGATCGTCATATTCTAATTCAATATAGTATGCATCTCTCTCATGTTTGTACCTGCAAGAACTTTTACTGTATATATAGTTTGGATATCCTCCATAGTTTTCAATTTTATCAAACTTATGAATTTCTAATGGAATTTTGATGTATTTGGTTCGTGACTTTTTATTTATCTTTATCTTAAATGAATAACGTTTTATTTCTTCGTGAGAATCCAAAATCACATCATCATCTGAATAGGTAATTTCCCAATCTCTATTTTTGCCATATTTTTCAGTATACCAATTAATAGCATTTTCTAGCTTTCCTGGTGGCTGTTTTTGTTCATTTAAGGCATAAACAAGAGTATTTTTGGGGCTTAAAATGACATATTTATCATTTTCTTCATAATCCTTATGACTTTTATTGAGTTTTGCCGTAACAACAATATCAACAATATCACCTACGACTACTTTTTTTTGTGACGCTTCAATAATGATATCAATTGGATATCTAAATTGCACTTCACCAATAGTACCAAAAATTTTAGTGAAAATTGCAATAAATAATATTATAATAAAGGTTTTTTTCATTTTTCACCTCCATCTTTTACACAGTTAATTCATAATTTTTGTCAATTTTACAAATCGAGGCTCAAGATAGCTCAACGATTTCTAATGTCTTTTCTCTGATTACTAAATAATTATGTCAATCAAAGCCATAATAAATAATTTAATCTTTGAGCTTACTATAGAATTTCATTAACTACTGAGAGACACAGACTTGTGCACCTATGGTGCATAATGAAAAGTTAGAGATGAGTTTTAATGCGATATTTACGAATCGGCTAAGATTCGGCTCTGAACAAAGTGAAGAACGATAT
>DAOWES010000109.1 GCA_030638385.1 Candidatus Cloacimonadota bacterium
ATTATTTCAAGCATATTATAGCATTCATCGTTATCTGCAAAATCACAAAGATCTTCACAGCCAATAACTTTTCCCTTTTCAGAGAATTTTGCACAGAAGGTTTGATTCTGTAAGCGAATTTTAAATTCAGCATCATCACTATCATCAATAAAGAAGAAACCATCGTTTTCGCTATTATTAAAATCTTCTTCACTCCAGAATAAAGTAAATTTATCTTTGTAGGGAGCGCTATCGTAAGGGCAGAAAGTTTCGCAATTTGCACACTCATTACACAAGCCATCGAGATGGATTATTTGATTAAGATCTTTAAATCTTATTGAATTTATATAGAGGGCAATGTTTGCTCTGTTTGGACAAACTTCCATACATTTATTACAAACAATATTACATTCCAAACAGCGATTTGGTTCATCTTCCTCTTTTTGGGGAGAGCAAATTATAGCTTTCTTCGCATCAATCTCTTCCAATCGTTTAATCTCATCAAATTTGAACTCATTTACATTAACTCTGTGCAGCGCTATGTTCTCTTTTTTCATGATGCCATTGGCAACTATTTGGGCACTGGCAATAGCTTCTATAACAGTAGAAGATCCATGAAAAGCATCACCGGCAATAAATACATTTTCAATGCTTGTTTCATTGAATTTATCAACAGTGATATTGCCGTTTTTTATCTCAATATTGTTCTTCTCTAAAATTTCATAATCCACCATTTCGCCAATTGCAGAAAGAACTGTATCTATTTTGAATTCTTTGAATTTTCCTACTAAAGGAACCGGGCTTCTTCTACCGCTATTGTCTTTTTCTCCAAGCTGCATCATCTGACATTTGAGAATTCCATTTTCTAAGGTAATCGGATTTAGCAGTTCGTTGAATTCAATACCATCTTCTATTGCAGATTCCAGTTCTTCACGATCTGCCGGCATTTGTTTGATAGTTCGGCGGTAAATGAGATATACATTTTTCACGCCGGGAACTCTTTGGGCTGCCCTAGCTGCATCCATTGCACTATTACCCCCACCAATTACTGCGATATTTTCTCCAATTTTCAAAGCATTTGGGTCAGCATTGAAATTATGTAGAAATTTGATAGCACTAAAAACCTTAGCTTCATCACCATCAATTTTCATCATTTTGGAATTCATAGCTCCAATTGCTAAATTGATATATTTGAAACCATCATTTTTTAATTCTTCAAGATCAAATTTAGGATTACAATTCATCTGAAATTTCACACCCATATTGCTAATGAGTTTGATATCATTTTGAATTGCCCATTTTGGAATTCGGAATCCCGGGATGGTGTGTGCCACTGTTCCACCAAGTTTGTCTGATTTATCAAAGATAGTTACTGCAAAACCTTCACGAGCAAGGAAATAAGCGGAAGAAAGACCGGCTGGGCCTGCTCCGATTATTGCAACTTTTGCTCCCTTAGATTTATTGGGCATCTTCATATCTTTTAGGAAATATTCAAAGCCATTTTCAGCAGCCATGCGTTTAAGTTCGCGGATAAGGACAGGTTTTTCATAATCGTTTCGCACGCATTTTAGCATACAGTTATGATCGCAGATAAAACCGGTGATAAAGGGAAGTGGATTTTTGGAAACAATAAGCTCAAGTGCTTCATGATATCTTTCTTCTCCCACTAATCTGATATATTCCGGAATATCTTGATTGATAGGGCAGCCAATTGTGCAAGGAGCAATGAAACAATCTGTTTTGGGAAGCTTCTTATCAATCTTCATAGGAGTATCTGATTTGTAATTTTTATAATATCTTTTGTTTTCCAAAGCATCTGTTGCCACACTATTTAATAGATTCAAATTAATTGTAGAAGCGGGAAGGTTTCTCATTGAATTTTCCAAGAGGTGACACATCTGAGTTAATTTGGCGTAGCCCCCGGGCTTTAGAAGATCGGTAGCAATTGTTATAGGTCTGATGCCGGTTTCAAAGATTTGTTTAATATTAAAATAGTTAGTCCCACCAGAATATGAGATTGGTAGTTTTCCGCCAAATTCTTCCGATAACTTTCGGGCCAGGTTAATTGTGAGTGGATACAAAGTTCTTCCGCTCATATACATTTCGTCAGTAGGTAGCACGCCTTGATCGTTTTTCACAGCCAAGGTGTTTGAAAGTTTTACACCAAATTGGACGCCATTTTCTTTCGCAAAATCAATTAACGTATGAAGCATTTTTACTGCTGCGGGATATTGCATGTCATGAGTAAAAGATTCTTTTTTAAGCGTGATATGGTCAAAACCGAATTTATCAAATAGAGCTCTCACATATTCATAGCCGTGAAGGGTAGGATTTAATTTTACAAATGTATGCATTTTCTTTTCTGAAATGAAATATTTACAAATTGCTTCCTGATCTTGGGGAGGACATCCGTGCATGGTGGAAAGTGTGATAGAATTTGAAATATTTGGAGAGATAGTTTCTACAAATTCAGGATCGGTGAGGCCGGGGATATCGCCTGCTTGAATTGCTGCTTTAAGTTCCTTTTTACATTTTATGAAAACTTCATTATTAGAAGAATTTCTCATATCTTCGATATATTTATCGATTTTGTCAGATTTGATTCCTTTAAGATCATATCCAACACTCATATTAAAGATAAAAGCTCGTTCAGCTCCGGCCGATAATCCAAGTATTTCATTAAGTAAATGTAGCAAAAACCAAGCTTTCACATATTCGGCGTAAGCTTGTGGAACTGTTAGCTCGGTAGACCATTCGGTGTTATATCCTTCATCAGCCGCCGCAATACAAGGTTTTTCAATATCCAAAGTATCTAAGATCTGAACCGTTTTTAACTCGAAAAATCTGCTCCCGGTGAGAAAAGCAGATACGATATTGGCAGTTGATTGAGTATGAGGTCCGGCAGCCGGCCCGATTGGCGTTGCGCATTTTTCGCCAAATATTTCAAAATGAGAATCATCGCTTTTTCTATAGAATTTAGACTCGGGAATCCCAAAAATTGTTTTATCGTTATTATATTCGGTTAATATCCAATTTAATAATTTTTTAAATTCAACAGGTTGCATTATATCACTCATTTTTTTTCTCCTCATTTTATCTTGAAATTGCCAAGTGAGAGTAATTGAGTAAGAGGCTTTTTCAGGATTGCTAGTATTTCCCCTTATTCTTTTCAAATCTTGCAAACATAGCGGCTGATATTTCCTGAGAACGCTCAAACAGCTCTTTATATAAATCTTTGGTTACGTGATAATCATCTAAAAGAATTTCATCATTTTTTATTACATACTGACAGTGAGATTCGGTGATTCCAAAGATGAGATGCCCCAGGAATTGTTGCGTATTGAATGGTGTGGCAGGCTCATAATCGAAGAGTGCAATATCAGCAGGTTTGCCTTCCTCAATTCCTAATGGAAGCCCAAATGCTGTTTTCAATTTGAAGTTATTTAGGAAA